>NZ_CP147248.1:3297500-3568937 GCF_002148425.2 Enterococcus sp. 12C11_DIV0727
TGTAACAATGGGCACTCGTTCAGGTGATATCGATCCTTCTTTATTAGCTTACTTAATGGAAAAACTTGAATTGACTGATATCAAAGACATGATCGATATCTTAAATAAAAAATCAGGTTTACTTGGTTTAACAGGTATTTCTAGTGATATGCGTGATTTAGAAGCAAATATGGATAAAGAAGCTGTTCAAGTAGCTTACGATATCTTCACAGATCGTATCCGTAAATACATCGGTAGTTATGTAACTGTATTAAACGGTGTTGATGCAATTGTCTTTACTGCTGGAATTGGTGAAAATGATTCACATGTCCGTAGTGAAGTAATCAAAGGCATGACTTGGTTTGGTTGTGAATTAGATGACGAGAAAAACAATGTTCGTGGAAAAGAATCAGTGATTTCTACAGATGACTCTAAAGTTAAAGTATTATTGATTCCAACTGATGAAGAATTGATGATTGCTCGTGACGTTGAGCGTTTAAGAAAATAATTGTTCAAAAAAGAAGCAACTCGACTTTAGTCGAGTTGCTTCTTTTAATGATTAAAAGTTAATCTTCATCCTTTAAAACTGGGATTTTATTGTCTAAGTCAGTTCTTACTACTAGCACATCACAAGCAGCATTGCGAATAACGTACTCAGAAACAGATCCAATAAATAATCGCTCAACAGCATTTAAACCAGTCGCGCCTAACATGATCAAATCAACGTCATGATCTTGAGGCAATTGTTTTGCAATCAAAGGTTTTGGAGAACCATATTCAATGACACTAGACACTTTTTCACAACCATGTTCCTTAGCTTGTTTTTTATAACCTTCTAGTGTTTGTTTCGCCATTTCAGTAGCCTGTTCAGCTAAAACACCATCAAAAGAAGAAACAGATTGGAATGCCCGTGTATCAATAACATGAGCTAACAATAGTTCAGCATCATTTCTCATAGCAACATTCATTGCTTTTTGAAAAGCTAATTCTGCCTCAGCTGATCCGTCAACCGCCACCATAATTTTACGATAATTTTGTAACATTATACATCACTCCTTTTCAAATAGTTGAAGATACCTAGCATTGGATACTTTAATTGTAGAACAAAATCACAAAAAAGGAAAATAAAAAAGAAGAGACTGTTATAGAATCTTCTTGGCAAACATAACACTGAATACAGCTGAAATTACAAGCAAACTAAAAATATAGAACAAAGAAAAAAATTTTAAATTAAAGATTCCAACTAAAATGCCGATAGCAGCTAAAATTAAATAAAAAACACCAAATTGATGTAAAAATTGCGTGTTCTCATCTGGTTCACCGTTGTGCATTAAAGGTAGAAAAACAGTTGCCTTTTTTAATAAATAGATACCAATAATAACTAATAAAGCAACAGATACAAAAATAAGTATGCGAATCATGCATTGAACCTCCATCAAATAAAAAACAATTTGCACTTCGCAAATTGTTCGAAAATCTAAAAAAATGGTAAAATCCGTCGATGCCGTTATTCGTCCTATAGTATTGAACCCGCAAACAAAGCAGGTGGGTTCCACGACTGACAGCTTTGAACTACCAAATGATAAGGCATGTTACCAGCTTAGGTACCAGAAGGATCCCTAGATATCAATAAAATGTTCGGTCAACACACAAAAAAGACAACGCGCACATCACAGATTTACCATCTTTATAATAGCACAATATAGAGCAAACAGCAATGAGAGTGCTTAAATTTGAAAGCGGATTACTGTTAAGTTTTCTTTCCTTTTTTCCAATCTTGGATTCGTTGATACTGTTGGTGTAATGCTTGTTCATATTTTCCGGTATCAATCGGTTCATAGTAATGAGCATTTTTTATTTTGTCTGGAAGATACTGTTGATCGACCCAAGCATTCTCAAAATTATGAGGATAGCGATAACCAATCCCACGATTCAAATCTTTTGCACCTGAGTAATGACTATCACGTAAATAATCAGGTACATCCCCAGCTTTTCCTTCACGTATATCAGCTAAAGCAGCATCGATTGCGCTAAGCGCAGAATTTGATTTTGGTGATAGGCATAAGTCGATCACGACACTTGCAAGAGGGATTCGAGCTTCAGGAAAGCCCAATTTCTCTGCAGCTTGGACCGCTGTAATAGTCCGTGCCGCAGCTGGCGGATTACCTAAACCAATATCTTCATAAGCAATCACCATCAGGCGGCGACAAATGATCGGTAAGTCACCAGCTTCAACTAACCTAGCCAGATAATGCAGAGCCGCATCAACGTCACTCCCGCGGATCGATTTTTGAAAGGCTGAAATTACATCATAATGAGCATCACCATTTTTATCATGAGTCAGCGCTTTCCGCTGTACACATTCTTCAATGATCGAAAGGTTGATCTGAATCTCTTTATTCTCATTTTCAGGTGTTGACTTTACGGCTAATTCCAGTCCGTTCAAGGCGCTTCGTAAGTCACCGTTTGTTGCACGAGATAGATGCTGCAATGCTTTTTCTTCTAACACAACTGGAAACTCGCCTAAGCCACGTTCTTTATCTACTAATGCTTCTTTGACGGCCTTTTGAATATCCAATTCAGTCAGTGGTTTGACCTCAAAAATTTGCGTTCTACTCCGAATAGCTGGATTGATCGTGATATAGGGGTTTTCCGTTGTTGCCCCAATCATAATAATCCGACCACTTTCAAGGTGGGGTAATAAAAAGTCTTGCTTTGTTTTATCTAAACGATGAACTTCATCTAATAACAAAATCACAGTACCGCTCATTTTGGCTTCTTCCGCAACAATCTGTAGGTCTTTTTTCGTATCAGTTGCAGCATTCAATAAACGGAAAGCATAATTTGTGGAACCAGCAATGGCACTAGCAATACTTGTTTTACCCGTGCCAGGCGGACCATATAAGATCATAGAAGATAGCATCCGTGCTTCTACCATTCTACGAATGATTTTTCCAGGTCCAACAAGATGTTGTTGACCAACGACTTCATCTAAATTACGTGGACGCATACGATAAGCTAAAGGTTTTTGCATAGTTGGACCTCCTTATTTAAAAGCGTAGCTAGATAACCATAAAAGTGCAATGGGCTCGTTCAGCTCTGACAGAAAAATAGGGAATTATGACTGAGGTGTTTTTTGCCTCATTCATAATTTATCTTTTTTCCGAAGAGTTAGCCCAGGCAGCTAGATAATCTTAAGAGCGCAATAGGCTTATTTTACCAACAAAACTTGATAATAATTTCGTTATCCATTCATTATACCACAAAGAACGTACGTTTGCATTGTCCGTTGATTTACCAGTCAAAACAGGAAAAAATCAGCTTTTATCTAACTAATCGTTTCTTCTTTCAATGGATAATAGGCTTAGAATCGTGTATTATAGGAGGTGGTGAAAAATAATGAATGAGACAATAAATGTTTTTAATACAAAATCAACAGAAGAAATAGCTCAATTTTTATTGGGAATGTACTTAGAACACAAAACAGCAGCGGGTACCCTTGCAGGTTATATTGTGGATACAGAAGCTTATCTTGGTCCAGAAGATGAAGCAGCCCATAGTTTTGGATTGCGAGATACTCCTCGTTTAAAGGCGATGTATGAAAAGCCCGGAACGATTTATTTATATACTATGCATACCCATCTGATTTTAAATATGGTGACTCAAGAAAAAGGGAAACCTCAAGGAGTCATGATTCGTGCTCTTGAGCCAGTTGAAGGTATCGATAAAATGCAAATAAACCGTAATGGACGAACCGGTATCGAGTTGTCAAACGGACCTGGTAAATTGGTGGCTGCTTTAGGTATTGATAGAGACTTATATGGAGACTCGATTTTTGACAGCTCTTTACGAATTGTTCCTGAAAAAAGAAGAAGACCCAAGCAAATTATCTCACTGCCTAGAATAGGCATTCCGAATAAAGGGATTTGGACAGAATTACCGTTACGATATGTTGTTTCTGGGAATCCTTATATTTCTAAGCAACGAAGAAGTGATATCGATCAAAAGGCTTTTGGCTGGAAGGAAGAAACCAAATGAAAAAACCAACAATGTTAACTTATTTAGATCAACAAATTACCAAAAATATTACAGAATATGATGTCGCACTTGATTGGAATACCAGAAATCATTCAATCGAAGTGGTTTTCCGTTTATTCGCTGAAAATACTGCTCATGAACAAATTGATGATGCAATAGGAACTGTTTCTGAAGAAGAAATAATTGAATTTGAGGATGGTGTTTTATTTTATAACCCTGAAAAAACTTCAGTAGATGAAGACGACTATTTAGCTGTTATCCCTTATGAAGGTAAAAAAGGCATCAAGCAATCTGTATTAGACGGTTTTGTTACTTATTTAAATGAGGTGCTAACTGAAGGACAAAGTGACTTGTTAGATTTTTTAACAGATGAAAATCAGGAAGTGTTTGAACTAAAATGGTCAGATGAAGCGTTTGAAAAAGCTGTACAACAATATCAAAAAGCCGATGGCGACACATATATCGCTTATCCAAGCTATTAAAAAGAGGTGATCATATGAAATGGACAGAAGTAAAAGTTGAAACAGCTAGTGAAGCGGTTGAAGCAATTTCAAATATTATGATGGAGGCAGGTGCCAGTGGCGTTGCCATCGAAGATTCTTTAGATGTGGAAAATTTTCAAAGTGACCTTTACGGAGAGTTACTAGACAAAGAACAATTCACACATATCAAAGATGGCGCTTTAGTAATGGCTTATTTTCCTGAAACAACTTTTTTACCGGAAATATTGCCTTTTATCAAAGAAAGCATCACTCGTTTACCAGAATTTGGTTTAAATATTGGGAAAAATGACGTAACCGTAAGTGAAGTCGCTGAAAGTGATTGGGCTACTGCTTGGAAAAAATATTATCACCCAGTACGCGTTACCCGCTTTTTAACGATTGTGCCAAGCTGGGAAAAATACGAAGCGCAAGATGAGTTTGAAAAAATTATCACACTAGATCCAGGAATGGCATTTGGAACAGGAACGCATCCAACAACTCGCTTAACATTACAAGCATTAGAAACAGTATTACGTGGTGGTGAAACTTTACTGGATGTTGGAACAGGATCAGGCGTATTGAGTATTGCTAGTAAATATCTAGGGGCTAAAAATGTCTATGCTTACGACCTAGATGAAGTCGCTGTGACGGCGGCCAAAGAGAATATGGACATGAATCCGATTGCCAGCGATGTTCAGGTTTCGGCAAATGACTTACTTAAAGAAGTAACCATTGAAGCAGATGTGATCGTAGCCAATATATTAGCAGATATCATTACCTTGATGATCGAAGATGCTTGGCGTTTATTGAAAAATGACGGTACCTTGGTCGTTTCGGGAATAATTCATGAGAAAAAGGCAATGGTCATTGAAAAAATGACTGAACAGGGTTTTCTTGTGGATCAAGTTTTCCAACAAGGGGATTGGTATGCGATTATATTAAAGAAAACAGAGGAAGAGTAAGATGCAACGCTACTTTTTAACTGAGCCTTATGAAGCCAAAGAACAGTATCTAATCACAGGAGAAAACTATCATCATATTGTGCGAGTGATGCGAATGGAACCTAAACAACAAGTGTTTTTAGCTTTTAGTGACCGTTTGGCAATCATTGCTGAAATAACCGATATTACCGAAGAAGCGGTTTATTTAAAAGAAATTAGTAAAGAACAAGCTGAAAAAGAGTTGCCTATTAATGTTACGATTGCTTGCGGTTATCCTAAAGGAGATAAACTGGAATGGGTCGTTCAAAAAGGAACTGAGCTTGGCAGTCATAAATTTATTGGGTTTCCTGCTAAAGCGTCCGTTGTTAAGTGGGATCACAAAAAGCTGGCTAAAAAAACAGAACGCTTGAAAAAAATTGCTATAGAAGCTGCTGAGCAATCACATCGTCAGTTTGCGCCGGATGTTGTATTATTAGAACAAGAGCAAGAGTTGATCGATGGTTTTTCTAGTTACGATAAAGTATTGATCGCTTACGAAGAGTCTGCAAAAATTGGGGAACGCAGTCTTTTTGCAACGGCGCTTTCCGAATTGACACAAGGCGAATCGCTTTTGATCATCATTGGTCCAGAGGGAGGCTTTGCTCCTGTGGAAATAGCAGAATTTCAGAATCATGGCGGTATTATTTGTGGATTAGGACCGCGTATTTTACGAACAGAGACAGCGCCATTATATGCGTTGAGCGCTATTAGTTATCAATTTGAATTAGTGTAAGGTTTAGGGGGTTTTTTATGGAGTTAGAGTTGCAAAGACTTTCAATTATGTTAATGGATCCGGAACTTACGGATCAACGGTTTACAGAAGAAATCCTGTTCCTGAAGGAGTTTTCTGTGCGTTCTATTTTTGTTTTACCATACAATGTTGCAAGAGCAAAACAGTTATTAACTGGAACTACGATCCAAGTAGGTAGCTTTGTTGATTTTCCGTTAGGCGGTGGAACGCTAGCTAAAAAGGCATTTGAAACAGGACAGTTGTATAGAGATGGGGCAGCAGATGTTTTTGTAACAATGGCACCTGATCAACTAGAAATTTATGGCAATGAAAGTTATCAAGCTTTAGAACAACTATCATTTGGGCGGAATGCTCTGGGATTCTTTTTAGACAGTAGCCACTTGACGGATAGTCAAAAACAAAGATTAACGATGGATCTAGCAGAATTAAAAATCAATGCAATTTCATTAGGATTAAATTTAACGATGGAACAAGCGATTTATGATATGAGTATTTTCCGAACGGGTCGACGAAAACAAATGACCTTTCAAGTTAATGTAAAAGCACCAACGTTACTTGAAATCGAGCTTCTTTTTCAAGCAGGAGCATCTTATATCGGTATTAGCAATGGTCGTGAGATTTTACCGTTGATTTCAAAATGGAGCTAAAATTTGAGGAATTGAAAAACCAGAAAAATGTTAGTATAATAAAAGAGATTGGAAGTGCTACTGTTTCAAGTGGTGCTTTTCTTTTTTTAAAAGATCGATTATTTACATAAATAAAGATAACGGACTCAAAAGTAAAGGGAGTGCCTCTATTCTAGGAAGCGAAGCTGACATAGAGATAGCGGACACTACACTGACGTTTCGATCTCATCAAATTCTAAGTGCTAAAGCACTAAGAGTTGAAGGTCGGACCCAAAAGTAAAAGGAGTACCTCTATTCTAGGAAGTGAAGCGACGTAGAGATAGAGGACATCGGACCCAAAAGTAAAAGGAGTGAGAACCATGCCAAAAGAGGAGATTATGACAGGACCTGGAGTCATTAAGCTCGTGTCAAAATATATGGCGCCTCAACATGTTGCGTTTGTTCAAAAAGCCTGCGATTACGCAGAAAAAGCGCATGAGGGTCAAGTTAGACAGTCAGGTGAACCTTATTTTATCCATCCAATCCAAGTGG
The DNA here is from genome assembly GCF_002148425.2 of Enterococcus sp. 12C11_DIV0727. NCBI lineage: Bacteria > Bacillati > Bacillota > Bacilli > Lactobacillales > Enterococcaceae > Enterococcus > Candidatus Enterococcus lemimoniae. The sequence goes on from NZ_CP147248.1 coordinate 3,304,888, forward strand.
CTGGAATTTTAGCTGAATTACGGATGGATCCACATACTGTTGCGACAGGATTTTTACATGATGTAGTAGAAGATACTGACGTAACACTTGAAGATCTAGCAAATGAGTTTGGTGCTGACGTTGCGATGTTAGTGGATGGTGTGACCAAACTTGGTAAAATAAAATATAAATCTCACGAAGAACAATTAGCTGAAAATCACCGGAAAATGTTGTTAGCAATGGCGCAAGATTTACGTGTGATTATGGTGAAATTAGCTGACCGCTTGCACAATATGCGCACATTAAAACATTTGCGGGAAGATAAACAGCGTCGGATTGCACAAGAAACAATCGAAATCTATGCACCGCTTGCCCATCGTTTAGGGATCAGCCGGATCAAGTGGGAATTGGAAGATACCGCACTACGCTATATCAATCCAAATCAATATTACCGAATCGTTAATTTAATGCAAAGTAAAAGAGACGAACGGGAAGCTTATGTTGAAGAAGCTGTGGAAGACATTCGTTTAGCGACAGAAGATTTAGATATTTATGCTGAAATTTATGGACGTCCAAAACATATTTACTCGATTTATCGCAAAATGAAAGATCAGAAAAAACAATTCAATGAAATTTATGATTTATTGGCAATCCGTGTAATCGTTGATTCGATCAAAGATTGTTATGCTGTCTTAGGCGCGATTCACACAAAGTGGACACCAATGCCTGGACGTTTTAAAGACTATATTGCAATGCCAAAAGCTAATATGTATCAATCGATCCATACGACCGTTATCGGACCAAAAGGCAACCCTGTAGAAGTTCAAATCAGGACTCACGAAATGCATCAAATCGCTGAATTTGGGGTTGCGGCTCACTGGGCTTATAAGGAAGGTAAGACTGAAAAAGTCGATGAAGATAATGATACGAAACAATTGAGTTGGTTCCGTGAAATTCTGGAACTGCAAGATGAAAGCTACGATGCTTCTGAATTTATGGAAAGTGTTAAAGGCGATATTTTCAGCGATAAAGTCTATGTTTTCACTCCAACTGGTGAAGTGACCGAATTGCCGAAAGGCTCTGGTCCGTTAGACTTTGCTTATAGTGTGCATACTGAAATCGGGAACAAAACAACGGGTGCCAAAGTCAATGGAAAAATGGTCCAATTGGATTACACACTGAAAAATGGAGATATTATTGAAGTTTTGACCTCGCCAAACTCCTTTGGTCCAAGTCGTGACTGGTTGAAAATGGTTGCGACCAGTAAGGCGCGGAACAAAATCAAACGATTCTTTAAAGTTCAAGATCGTGAAGTCAACATTATCAAAGGTCACGACGCTATCAGTAAGTACTTGATCGAACACGGTTTTACGCCAAAAGAATTTCTAAGTAAAACGAAAATGGCGGAAGCACTAGATCGTTTTAATTTCCAAACAGAAGATGATCTTTATGCGGCTGTCGGTTATGGGGAAATCAGTGCTCAAGTGGTCTTTAATCGTTTAACAGAAAAAGAGCGAAAAGAGCAAGAAATCGAACGCCAAAAACAAGAAGCAGAAGAATTAATGACACAACCTGTCAAAAAAGAATCCGATAAGATGAAAGTTCGTCATGAGGGCGGCATCGTGATTCAAGGTGTTGAAAATCTGCTTGTTCGTATCAGTCGTTGTTGTAATCCTGTTCCTGGGGATGAAATCGTTGGATACATCACAAAAGGCCGCGGGGTTTCAATTCATAGAGCTGATTGTCCTAACGTGCAACATCAAGAAGAACTCGCCCAACGCTTGATTGAAGTGGAATGGGAAGATACTGATAATTCGAATAAAGAGTATGATGCTGATTTAGAGATTTACGGCTATAATCGCAGTGGATTATTGAATGATGTCTTACAAGTCATCAGTTCAATGACTAAAAATTTAGTGAGTGTAGAAGCCAAGCCGACTAAAAATAAAATGGCGATGATCCACGTCACAGTGAAAATCCAAAATCTAGCACATTTAAAAACAATCGTGGATAAAATTAAAAATATACCGGACGTTTATAATGTCCGTCGTACCAATGGCTAGGAGGTATAAATATGAGAGCAGTGATTCAGCGTGTAACACAAGCTGAAGTGGTGATCGAGCAACAAAGCGTTGGGAAAATCGCTCAAGGATTTATGATTTTATTGGGAATCCATGAATCAGATACAATAGATGATGTGGCTTATCTAGTTCGTAAAATCAGTAAACTTCGTGTATTTGAAGATAATGGTGGCAAAATGAATCTAAGTCTACAAGAGATTAATGGGAGTATTTTAAGCGTTTCGCAATTCACCTTGTATGCAGATACGAAAAAAGGCAACCGACCGAGCTTTATAGAAGCAGCTCGACCAGAAGTCGCAATTCCTTTATATGAGCAATTCAATAAACAATTGAAAGAATTGGCGATCCCTGTAGAGACAGGTGAATTTGGAGCTGATATGAAAGTATCATTGATCAACGATGGACCAGTCACGATCATTATTGATACAAAAGATAAATAATAGAAACATCATTCCTGAAGGTATTTGAGGGGGAATGATGTTTTTTTATAAGTTATAAGGAAAGTCACATTAAGATAGAAATGCTTGGTATAATGAAGTATCAAGCGATTGTTGAGGTGTACAATGGAAAAATACAAAGAACAATTACAACCGAAATTAAAAAAACTACCTGTACCGGAACTCTATGAAACCTTAGCTAGACTAAACGAATGGATTAGCCCTCTAGTCACAGCAGAAGAGCTAGCAGCTTTTCAAACAAAAGCGGCAATCTTTAGTACGTCTGTTGGAGCGCAGTTACAAACAGAATTAGTTGAACAAATGGAACAAACCACGGGTAGTTGGTTAGCTCCGTTATGGCAAAAAAGTTATTTAGAAAGTCGTGGACCTTTACAAAGTGAATCAAATTTTGCATTGATCATCAAAGAGGAATATTATGATCAAATCAAATCAAAAGAAGCACGAGCCGCTCAGCTGATTTATCAAATGACTAAAATTTATCTAAGTTTAGCTGACGGAACATATCCGATCGAATTTACCAAAAATAATCAACATGTAGATATGTCTTTCTACTTAAATTTTTTCAAAAGCTGTCGAATACCTGGAAATAAGCAGGATTCCTTGTATAGAGGAGAAACTCAAACAACTGAAAATTACATCATGATTTTTGTGAATGGCGTTTATTTTCGTTTAGATGTCACTGATGCATCAGGGGAAATCTATCCTTTGGAGCAATTACAAGAAAATCTGAATTATATTCAATCACTGGAGATAATCCCAAAACAAGGAGAAGAGTTGATTTCTTATCTAACTGGAGTTGAAAGAGAGAGTTCTTACGTGCTTTATCAACAACTCAAACAAGAGGAATTCAATCATCAGAACCTGAAACAAATTGAAGCTGCTTTGTTTATTTTAAGCTTTTCAAAGGGTAAAGATGAGTCAAAAGAGGAGCGCATTACCGAAGTTTTATTGAATACGAGCCATCAATTTCTGTCAAAAACAACCCAAGCAGTCATTACTAAAAATGGTCATATCGGTTTTAATATGGAGCATACTGCGATCGATGGTGTACCAACTTTGAACTTACTGACTAAAATAGTTGAATCATTTAATGATCCCGCTATGAAAATAACTACAAAATGTTCTTCTGATCTTGCTAAAAAAATGGAGTGGACTTTGACGAGCCAAATGATCGATAGCTTAGAAGCGGCGCACAAGCTCGTGGAACAAGAAAATGGTTCGTATAGTATCAAACAGCGAGTCATTTCAGCTATAGGAAAAGAACGAATGAAGCAAGCAAAAGTCAGCCCAGATGCTTTTTTCCATATTGCCTTAGCAATCGCACAGCAAAGGGTTTTTGGTAAGCTAAGATCGGTTTATGAACCAGTTGCAATGCATATGTATTATGAGGGACGAACGGAATCAGCTCGTTCAATCAGCGAAGAGAAAAAGCAATTTGTAGAAGCCTTTTACAATAAAAATAAGCGACAAAACCAAGAAGCGTTAGTCGCATTATTCTTTGAAGCTGCAATGGCGCATTCTGATCGTATTATTCAATGCCAAAACGGTAAAGGTGTGGAGCGCCATCTGTTTGGCTTGCAAAAAATGACAGTGCGTTCCAAAACAGAGACAACTACTTTTACTGCAGAAGTGCTTAAGATTTTAGGTGACGATTTTATCTCTACTACTGGGATTCCTTATAACATTTTAGAATCGTTTAGCTTTGGTCCCGTCAACAAAAGTGGTTTTGGTCTGTATTATGGTATTTTAGAGGAAGAAGTGATTTTAACTATTTCAGCTAAAATAAATCGTGAAAAGGAAGCAAGACAACTGCTAGAAGGAATAGAACAAGCGATGATTGAGTTAACGGATCTTTTAGCCATTTAAAAACGAAAGCAATACTGGAAATAATAACTAAGATGATAAAGAAGTCTTAACATTTGTTGATTTTTTTCTAAAAGGTAATATAAAATGATTTGATTAAATCGTAATCATTATGTTTTGTTTCGGCTAAAACAGAAAGGAGCTATCAAATAAAGTTGATTTAATCAATAAAATGAAAATGGGAATTCGTTTATGAAAACGGAAAAGAAAAAAAGATATACAGCATTAGGCATTTTTTTATTAGGGGCTATACTGATTAGTGGGTGCACTCAAAATAAGCATCAAGAAATAGCAAATAAGAATTCTGAAACCAGTCAGATTCCCAAAGAAGAATCAGTGCCTGATCATCAACATAAGCACACACATGACGGAGAGTTTGAAGAAGAGGACGTTCAAAATAGAACTTTGCAAGATTGGTCTGGTGATTGGCAATCGATTTATCCTTATTTACTTGATGGAACGTTAGATGAAGTACTGAAACATAAGGCGGAAGAGAAAAAAGACAAAAGTTTTGATGAGTATAAAGAGTATTATACAACAGGCTATAAGACCGATACGCAAAGAATCATTGTCGAAGAAAACACAATTGAAATTGTTAAAGGTGAGACATCTCAAAAAGCAGAGTACAAATATGATGGGTATAAAATTTTGACCTACGGTTCTGGTAAAAAAGGTGTACGCTATCTATTTAGTACGGTTGATGAAAATAGCGGTGCCCCAAAGCATATTCAATTTAGTGATCATAACATCAAGCCAACGAAAGCTGAGCATTTTCATTTGTATTTTGGAGATGAGAGTCAGGATACGCTATTGAAAGAATTGGAAAATTGGCCAACCTATTATAAGAGTGATTTATCAGGCGCCGATATTGTCCATGATATGTTGCATCATCATTAAGTTTAAAAAAAGAAATGAAGGCAAAATGCTTCATTTCTTTTTTTATTCAATTTGTACTAAAATAAAGCGGCGTATTTCCATTAACTATTGGAATTTTGGTAACAAAATGTCTTAAAAAGCAGAAAGCTAAATTTTTCTGGCTTTTCTATAGTATAATAATGGCAACTGAGTTTATCAGTAATGAAACAGATGAAGGATGGGCGCAAATTGGGAAAAATCAGAATCAATAATATGAAGTTTTACACTAAAAATGGTGTTTTACCAGAAGAACGAATTTTAGGCCAACAGTTGGAAGTTGATGTGGAATTAAGATTATCATTAGATCAAGCTGGTAAAACAGATGATGTGAATGACACCGTTAGTTATGCTGAAGTGAATGATCAAATTGCGCAACGGTTAACCACTCATTCTTATAACTTAATAGAAGCTGTCGCTTCAGCAATTTTAGATGATATTGAAGCAGAACATGGCAAAAAATTAACAAGTGCTCTTGTTCGTGTTAGAAAATATAGTGTACCAATGCCAGGAGTATTTGATAATATCGAAATCGAAATGGAAAGAGACTTCATATGACAATTAGCTATTTAGCTTTAGGGAGTAATTTAGGTGATCGCTTAGAAACGTTGCAAAAAGCCGTTAAATTATTGGATCAAGAACCTGAGATTCAGGTCATCAAAAAATCAAAACTTTATGAAACATTGCCATATGGTGATGTTCCTCAAGAAAACTATTATAATGCTGTAATTCAAATCAATACAACTTATGATCCTCTGCAATTATTAAACAAAACACAGGCAATTGAAAAAAAATTAGGCAGAGAGCGTTTGATCCATTGGGGACCGCGGACGTTAGATATTGATATTTTATTGATGAATGGTGAAAAAATAGCAACAGACCGTTTAACTATTCCACACAAAGAAATGCTTAAACGATCCTTTGTGTTAGTTCCATTAAAAGATGTTTACTCAGAAGAGACATATCAAGGAAAATCGTTTGATCAGTTGATCGCAACTACAGGGAATCAAGCAGAAGTTTGGCTTAGTAAAGAAAGTTGGTAAGAAGATGGATGAAAAACAATTAGCCGTAATTGAGCAGGCAGTAAAACAAATCCTAAGTGCAATTGGAGAAGACCCCGATAGAGCAGGCGTTAAAGATACACCAACTCGAGTAGCTAAAATGTATAAGGAAGTATTTTCTTCATTAAGAGCGCCAGAGTTTGATGATTATGCATTATTTGACAGTCTGAATGAAGACGATATGGTACTAGTCAAAGACATTCAATTTTATTCAATGTGCGAGCATCATCTATTACCGTTTTATGGGAAAGTCCATGTTGCTTATATCCCTGATGCAAGCAAAGTTTTAGGTTTAAGTAAGTTGCCCCGTTTGGTAGAAAATTGTGCCAAACGTCCAAGTGTACAAGAAGACCTAACCATCATGATCGCAAACAAATTAGTTGAACATGTACCTGTTAAAGGTGTGGCTGTAGCAATTGAGGCTGAACACATGTGTATGACGATGCGTGGTGTTAAATCACCTAGTAGCGTAACGAAAACTTTTCATTATCAAGGTGTATTTAAAACCGATAAAGAATGTAAAAATGATTTTTTAAAAGCAATCAAGGCATAAGGAATGAGTAGAATGAAAATCATTGTCGGTACGAATAACCAAGGCAAGCTACAAGAAATGCAGTCCGCTTATCCTCAGGACCAGATTCAGTTTGATTCATATACCAACTATACGAAAAAAGAGTGTGAGATCGCAGAAACTGGTAAAACATATGCTGAAAATGCACTGATCAAGGCTCGATTTTATGCGGAAATACTTGGAAAACCGGTATTAGCTGATGATGGTGGCTTAGAAATTGAAGCTTTCCCTGAACTCTTAGGCGTTGAGACAGCGCGATTTTTTAAATCTGGGATGACAGACACCCAAAAAAATCGACAGCTTTTTCGTTTATTTGACGAACAAAATACAGTATCACGAGCAATAAGTTTACATGCTGTATTGGTTTATGCTTGGCCAAATGGTGAGTATCTTCTTTCAGGAAAAGAGCTCAAAGGAGAATTGACAACAAAAGAAGTAGGCGAAATGGGCTATGGCTTTGATAAAATTTTTTATCTACCAGAAAAACATAAAACCCTTGCTCAGTTACCCAAAGCGCAACGGAATGATCTAAGTCCAAGAGTATCGGCATTGAAGCAATTGGTTGGAAAATTAAAGGAGCAGAAAAGATGATAAAAGAGGGATACTTTACTAAAAAAGAACCCCAAATTATGGGAATCTTAAATGTGACACCTGATTCATTTTCAGATGGCGGCCAATTTAATGAACTAGCTAAAGCAATGGCTCACTGTGAAGAAATGTTGGCAGCAAATGTTGATATCATTGACATTGGTGGCCAATCTACACGTCCAAATTATCAAGAGATTTCAGCGAAAGAAGAAAAGGAAAGAATCTTGCCGATCATACGAGCAGTCAGAAAAAAAACAGACAAACCGATTTCAATCGATACGTATTTTCCAGAAGTTGCCGATGCAGCACTAGCAGCAGGAGCGAATGTCATCAATGATATCAAAGGGTTGGATACGAATGGTATGATTGAGATCGCACAAAAATATCCTGATTGTGGTGTGATCATCATGCATTCACGTCCAAGACGTACTGAATTATCAGTAGCTGACGATATTCAACAGTTTTATCAAGAAAAAATAGAACTTTGTCAAAAATCGGAAATTGATTCAATGCGAATTTGTTTTGATCCAGGAATTGGTTTTGGCAAATCACAAGAAGAAAATATAGAGATCTTAAAACATCCAGAAGCTTTTCGATATCAAGATTATCCGTTGTTATATGGCGTATCAAGAAAACGAACGATTGCGGCATTGACTAATGAAGCAGACCCAACAGAACGTGACTTCGGCTCGATTGCCGCTTCATTATTTGCTGTCAATAAAGGTATCGAGATCGTTCGAGTTCATCATGTCAAAGGGATGAGAGACACGTTGAATGTGTGGCAGACACTGAGTAGCAAATAATGATTGTTGCTATTTGTTACGGTAGTTAATGAACTGCTCGTTGAAATTCTGCTTGACTTTATTTCCAATCTCTAGTAATTTATAGATACTATAAAAAAATCGATGAAAGAACGAGTAGATTTCAAACTAACTGTAGAAGAGAAAGTTGCCATGGCTGAAAGCAACTTCATTAGAGAAATCGAAAGACATTCTGGAGATGAACGGAGGAAAAGCCGTTCCGTTACGAGCGTTAATCGTTGGAGGAAAGAGCAATCTTTCGAACTTAGGTGGTACCGCGTGTGTCTATTCACTCGCCCTTGTATTTAATACAAGGGCGAGTTTTTGTTGTGAATCACCACGACTGGCTCCGCCAGAGTGGATGATGAACAATACTTGGCGAACGAAGTGAGAGAAGTTTCCGTACTAGGAATCACCAAACCTCGTAATCGAAACAAAAAGCAATGATCAGCGAAGGAAAATTATAATCTAATCTTACAACCAGCTCTAAAGCTACTTCAAACCAATCAAACTTTACCAAAATAGAATACAAACAATGAACAATAAATAGGAGATGAAGAATGTGAGTTATCAAAAACCAAAAGGAACCAATGACTTATTACCAGGAACTTCCGAAAAATGGCAGTTTGTTGAAGAAACAGCACGTTTGATTTTTCGAGACTACCAATATGAAGAAATCCGTACGCCGATTTTTGAACACTATGAAGTCATTTCTCGCAGCGTAGGAGATACAACAGATATCGTGTCAAAAGAAATGTATGACTTTTACGATAAAGGGGATCGTCATGTAACCTTACGTCCAGAGGGAACAGCACCAATCGTTCGTTCTTTTATTGAAAATAAATTATTTGGACCTGAATTTGCGAAACCATATAAAACTTATTATATGGGACCAATGTTTCGTTATGAACGTCCTCAAGCAGGTCGTTTGAGACAATTCCATCAAATCGGAGCAGAAGCTTTCGGTAGCGTGAATCCAGCGGTTGATGTTGAAAGTATGGCAATGGCTTTAGACTTTTTCAAACAATTAGGCATCAATCAAATTCGATTAGTGATCAACTCTTTAGGCGATAAAGCGACAAGAAAGGTGTATCGTCAAGCGTTGATTGATTATTTAGAACCAAAAGCAGCTGAATTGAGTGAGGATTCAAAACGTCGTTTGCACGAGAATCCATTGCGTGTATTAGATAGTAAAGATAAAAAAGATCAAGCGATCGTAGCAGAGGCACCCTCGATTTTAGATTATCTTAGCGAGGCATCAAAAGAACATTTTGAAACAGTTAAAACAATGCTAAACGAATTGAATATCCCGTTTGAAGTGGATAGCAATATGGTTCGTGGGCTAGACTATTACACAGATACGATTTTTGAAGTAATGAGTGAAGCACCTGGCATGGGCGCACAAGCAACGATTTGTGCTGGTGGGCGTTATGATGGATTAGTTGAAGAATTAGGAGGACCTGCAACTCCTGGTTTTGGTTTTGCGATGGGAATCGAGCGTATTTTGATTACAATGGAGGCAGAAGGGGTTGCAGTTCCTGTAATCAATGAAATCGATGCTTATGTAGTTGGAATCGGTGAGCAAACAAATATTACATCGCTAAAACTAGTTCAAGCGATTCGTAATTTTGGTTTTTCAGCTGATCGTGATTTTATGGATCGTAAAGCCAAAGCGCAATTTAAAACAGCCGCTAAATTAAACGCCAAACTAGCATTGACATTAGGTGAAACTGAATTAGCAGAAGGCGTTGTAAATGTAAAATCAATGGCCAATCGTAATGAAAAAGCATTTCCACTATCAGATATTTATGAAAGATTCGATGAAGTCTATGATGAAATGATGACCGTGATGTTTGATCAATAAAAAGTAAAAAATGAAGAGGAGCAAAAATCAATGGCAAAAAGAACAGTATACTGTGGAGAAGTTTCTGCAGATTTAGTAGGACAAGTAATTACCTTAAAAGGGTGGGTGCAAAAGCGCCGTGACTTAGGTGGCGTTATTTTTATCGATTTACGTGACCGTGAAGGAATTGCGCAAGTGGTCTTCAATCCAGCCCACTCAAAAGAGGCGTGGGAAATTGCAGATAAATGCCGTAGTGAATATGTAATCGAAATTACTGGTGAGCTAACTTATCGTGACAAAGAAGCAATCAACCCTAAAATGAAAACTGGTGAATTTGAAGTGATGGCAACAGACATCACGATTTTAAATACAGCGAAAACACCACCGTTTTTAATTGAAGATGAAAACAATGTTGGCGATGAAATTCGTATGAAATATCGTTATTTAGATTTACGTCGTCCACAAATGACTGCAAACTTAAAATTACGTCATGAAGTAACAAAATCGATTCGTCATTATTTAGATGATACTGATTTTATCGATATCGAAACACCTTATTTTGGTAAATCAACACCAGAAGGCGCGCGTGACTACTTAGTTCCTTCACGTGTCCATGCAGGTCATTTTTATGCGTTACCACAATCACCACAAATTTTTAAACAATTGTTGATGAATGCAGGTTTCGATCGTTATTATCAAATCGTTCGTTGTTTCCGTGATGAAGATCTACGTGGGGACCGTCAACCAGAATTTACCCAAGTCGATTTAGAAACAACCTTCTTGTCTCCAGAAGAAATTCAAACAATGACTGAAGAAATGTTAGCGAAAGTGATGCGTGAAACAAAAGGAATCGAAGTGACGTTACCATTCCCTCGTATCAGCTATGATGAAGCGATGTCACGTTATGGAAGCGACAAACCAGATACACGTTTCGATATGGAATTGATCGATATCGCTGATGTGGTCAAAGATGTTGATTTCAAAGTTTTCCAAATGGCGCTTGAAAATGGCGGACATGTTAAAGCGTTGAACGCTAAAGGCGCAGCAGATAAATATTCTAGAAAAGATATGGATAATCTAGGTACCTATGTAAGTCAATTTGGTGGCAAAGGACTTGCTTGGTTAAAAGTAGAAGAAGAAGGTCTAAAAGGACCGATTGCAAAATTCTTAACAGAGGTTTCAGATGACTTGATCAAAGCAACAAATGCTGAGGTTGGCGATATCTTGATGTTTGGTGCAGACAAACCAGAAATCGTTGCGGCTGCTTTGGGCGCTGTTCGTTCTCGCTTAGGGAAAGAATTAGGGTTGATCAATGAGTCTAAATTTAATTTCCTATGGGTTATTGATTGGCCATTATTTGAATATGATGAAGAAGCTGGTCGATACGTTTCTGCTCACCATCCATTCACGCAACCAAAAGAATCTGATATTGAATTACTTTCGACAGATCCAGCAAAAGTCTATGCTGAAGCATATGATATCGTCTTGAACGGTTATGAATTAGGTGGTGGTTCGCTGCGTATTCACAAACGTGATTTACAAGAAAAAATGTTTGAAACACTAGGATTTACGAAAGAATCAGCGCAAGAGCAGTTTGGCTTCTTATTAGATGCTTTAGACTACGGCTTCCCTCCACACGGTGGAATCGCATTAGGTTTAGACCGTTTAGTAATGTTATTAGCGGGTGAAAACAATATTCGTGAAGTGATTGCTTTCCCTAAAAACGGAAAAGCAGCTGATCCAATGACAAGTGCACCAAGTGTGGTTTCACCGTTACAATTATTTGAATTGAACATTGATGTAACTGCGATAGATGAATAAATCTTGACTTAGTCAGAGAATAACGAGCTTTCAATAAACTACCATCGTTTATTGGAAGCTTTTTTCTGATCTCATAAGCGAAAATAGCCCTTTCAATAAAAGAATAGTTCCTCTATAATTTAAATAGGAGATTTGGTTAAAGGAGTGGGGAAATTGAAAAATAAGAATCATATATTTTTTTTGATGATTGTTGTCGTATTAACCGTTTTTGCAGGATTGTCCTTTTATGTGTTTAGACCAACAAGTGTTGAAACATATAATAAGGAAATCAAAGGGCTGCAAGAAGCAGAACAAAACGATTTACATGAGCAAAATGAACCGCCAAAAATGGCTAGTCAAAAGCAAACGGATGTATTAGTCAAGGGGGAGTCACTCTATGTGACCTATGACTCAGGTGAGAATTGGGAAGAAGTTCCTGAACGTTTAGAAAAGATTCAATTTGGCGAATATACGCCTTCTTATGATAACGAGTTGATGGAAAACAGCTATTTTTTAACAAAAGAAAAAACGTCATTTCTATATGAAGATCTAGGTTTGAAGCTAATACAAACGGTGGATCAAGGGAAAACGTGGCAAAGATATGAGATTTCCCAAGAAAATGCTGGTATTCGTTTTAGAAAGATCGATTTTCTAAGCAAAGATTTTGGCTATGTGATTTACTCTGGTGGTCGAGTTGCTCGTCAAGAAGGAACAGTAGCATATTTAACACACGATGGTGGGAAAACTTGGGAAGAAACGGCTAATACCAATCAAACATCATTGGTTCAAGCTGGTGGTTTTGTTGATGAAAATACAGGCTTTTTATCTTTCGGAGCAGCACCTAATTTACAAGTCACAAAAGATGGCGGAGCTAGTTGGAAAGCTGCGACGATTCAGGTGCCGGAAGAGTATAAAGCTATTTTTTTAGTGGCTGAAATGCCAGCTAAATCTGGGGATCAATTAGAACTTTTGCTAAATCAAGGAGAAGTTGGTGACTACAGAGGTGGCTTAGTAAAAGGGAAATTTATTTCAAAAGATAATGGTGAAAATTGGGTGTTTGATCGTGAGGTAGAGGCAGATGAGGAGTAAGACAAAAATAAAAAAAGTTAGCGGGATCATCTTTTTGATGTTGCTGATTCTATGCTTGCTGTTTTTAGGTGGATTCATGGTTATTTCTTCGAGAGGGTTCGATTTGATTAGTGATTGGCTTCTTTTAGCTGCGATAGTAGGAAGCTTTTTGTTTTTAGGCTTGACGCTACTATGCTTGATCGACCTAGATAAGAAAAGAAAAATTCAGATAATTTGGCTTGAAATCGCGGTGATTATCATAGTAAGTATCCTCTTTGGATTGGTAAAGCCAAAAGAAAAAACAATTATGAGCCTTTCACCAGATGCAAAACAGTTTTTTTTAGTGAAGGAAACAAGTAATGATCATGCATTATACTATTTCAATAATTATTATCTAGTGGTTGCACGCTTAAAAGAAAAACTACCTGTTGGGGAGATCACGGATTATCAACTAACGTGGCTAACGAATGAAACCTGTGTTTTGGTGTATCGTTCAAAAGACCAAGCCTTACATCAATATATTGGCACATATGGTGGACGAAAAATAGCCTATTCTTATGTGTTATCAAATCTGACAGGTTCTTGGGTATCAAAAGATGGAAGGACCAGTTTAACGTCCAGCGGGGCAACAGGAGTTGTGATCCAAGCGAACGGGGAAGTAGAAAAATATCCATTCGAGCAAGCCAAGCAATTTGGAACCACTGCCTTAGCTTTAAACGATGGTAAGAATGCTAAATGGTCGATTAGTTTAAACTCTGAAAATGAGTATAACGATCAAGGAGACTTACTTAAAAATGCTCAGACAAAAATCATTCTATTAAAGGCTGGACTTGACGAGCCACAAAAAGTCGAGTTGTATTTTAAACAATAGACGAAATAAAAAATAGGAGAGTGGGTAAAGATACTGCTCCCATTTTTTTATTTCGTTTATTTATAATCACTCGCCATGTCTTTGGATAAAATGAAAATAAGCACTGAAAATAATAGTTACAAAGTCTATTTAGTAGACAACGTTTATAATTTGTTTATATTTATCTTTTATACTAACTGTAAACGTAGTTAAAGGAGGAGCGCTATGACTAAAATGCTATTCCGAAAGATATCAGTCCTGTTTTTTACTTTAATTTTTTTTTCGGCGTGCCAACCTAAAACAGCTGATACAAAACAATCGGTAAAGGAGAGTACAAGTATGACAACTGAAAAAAGTAGTACAAGTCAAACAAATGAATCAGAAACAGTTTCAACGAGTAGCACACAACAAGCCAATCAAACCTTTCCAGCTGGGACATTGATTCAAGCAGTGACAGAAAATGATGCTGCCAAAGTAGGAACAATACTTCAAGACAAAAACTACCTGATCGATGAAGTGAATGATAAAGGTGAAACACCACTACTGATTGCAACCCATGAAAATTTTATCGACATTGCTAAACAACTGATCGATGCAGGCGCCGATATCAATGTGCAAGATCAAATTTCAGATAGTCCATATCTTTATGCTGGAGCCCAAGGAAAAACAGAAATTTTAGCATACATGCTGGACAAACAAGTGCCAGATCAACAAAAAGTGAATCGCTTTGGTGGGAACGCTTTGATTCCAGCAGCTGAAAAAGGTCATCTTGAAAATGTGAAATTGCTTTTAAAAGATGGTCGAGCTGCTATTGATCATCAAAATAATTATGGATATACAGCGTTGATTGAAGCAGTTGCGTTAACAGACGGATCTGAAATCTATCAACAAATCGTCAAAGTTTTGTTAGAAGGTGGAGCCGATAAGACATTGAAAGATAACACTGGACGAACAGCTGAAGACTATGCTAGAAGTTTAGGCTATAAAGAAATGTTGAATACACTTCGTTCATATTAATAGTGACCAAACAGCAGTGGCTTAATCCTCTGCTGTTTTTGAATTGTTTAAAATGTTTCAGGAAATTGCTCTAATTCTATGTGTCGCATGATCATTCCTCATTTCATTATTGTTTTGTACAATTCGATAATAACTGAAGAGACTAGGTTCCGTAAGCGCTCTTCTTTGATGTGCAACGTATGCAAGATGATGAAACGGCCAAATTAAAATGAAAAAATCACAATACTTTTCTTCTATTTAAGCGATAGTGCTTTTTTTCTTACCCTAAAGCACGTATAATGAGAATCAAATGAATCAAGTAAAGTGAGGCTATTTCTACATGAAAAAATTCTTCGAAAGTTTACCTGTCCATGATTACACGACAAAACTTTCAGTATCGATCGTTTATGCGATCTTGGCATCCGTTGCGATGAACTTCTTTTATCAACCAGGTAATATTTATTCCAGTGGGATTACTGGATTAGCGCAGATTTTGACGACCTTATCAACAAAAGTCGTAGGTTTTAAAGTCCCTGTCTCGATTACCTTATATGCGCTGAACATTCCATTATTTTTTGTTGCTTGGCGTAAAATCGGGAAAAAATTTACAGTCTTTACTTTTTTGACCGTGACCTTAACATCGATTTTTATGCAAATCGTGCCTCAAACCGTTCTTTCTAATGATCCGATTATTTGTGCGATTTTTGGTGGAGCAGTGATGGGGTCTGGTATTGGTTTTGCATTGAAAAATGGCTTATCTTCAGGTGGTCTAGATATTTTTAGTATTACGATCCGTAAGAAAACGGGTCGCTCTGTGGGTTCGATTTCGATGTACTTTAACGGCTTGATCATTTTTGTTGCAGGATACTTGTTTGGTTGGCAATATATGTTTTACAGTGCTTTGTCGATTTTTGTAAGCGGAAAAGTGACAGATGCAGTTTATACCAAACAAAAGAAGATGCAAGTTATGATCATTACAAAGAATCCAGATGCCGTGATCGATGGGATTCAGCAGAAAATGAGACGTGGGATCACGATTATCCATGAAGCGGAAGGTGCATACCGTCATGATAAGCAGACATTACTTTTAACTGTTGTCACACGCTATGAATTACCATCTTTGGAATCGGCGATGAAAGAATCTGATCCATCTGCTTTTGTAAGTATTTCTGATAATGTAAAAATTCTTGGTCGCTTTTATGAAGAGGACCTTTAAAAGCTATAGGCAAAAAATCCAGACGAGTGCTGGATTTTTTTAGTTCCATAGCACCACAGAAAAGGTAAACAGACATAAAGGAAGATTATTTTTAAAGAATAGACGGAGCATTTCAAAAAAATAATCTCTTTTTCTTGAAAAAAAGAATGAAAACTGGTAAACTATATTTGTAAGATTGAGGGACGCTTTTAAGACTGTTAAAGAACTTAACAATGAAAAAGAAGAACGTCAATCCTATTTTTTTAAAGTTCATAGGTCGTTTTAAGTCTAACTTGGACGTTTTTAGGCCAACGAAGGAGCGCATCATGCTAAATGAATTGAAAATGATTGAAGCAGTTGCTCCAGATTTGCTCGATGTAATGCAGGAAAGATTTCATATTCTTCGTAATATTTACTGGATGCAGCCTATTGGACGCCGAAGTCTATCTGACAGTATGGGGATTACAGAACGAGTCTTGAGAACTGAGACAGATTTTTTAAAAAACCTACAACTGATAGAGACTTCAAAAAGCGGTATGACATTAACCGAAAAAGGCTTAGAAGTCTACCAAGGATTAGAATCAGTGATGAATCAATTGCTTGGCATGCATCAAGTCGAAAAAGAGATCAGTCAATACTTTGGTATCAAGCGCTGTATCGTAGTTGCTGGTAATAGTGATAATCAAGAGAAAGTACTTTATGAATTTGGCGATATTTTGACTGATTCATTAGATTTGATTTTACCTGATGGTGAGAACATTATTGCTGTAATGGGTGGTACGACGATGGCGATGACTGCAGAGCATATGGGATCGTTAGAGACAGAAAAACGACATAATCTATTTGTTCCAGCTCGTGGCGGGATCGGTGAAGCAATGACCGTTCAAGCGAACTCAGTAAGTGCTGTGATGGCAAGTAAGACTGGTGGACATCATAGAGCATTATATGTTCCAGAGCAATTAAGTCTTGAAACATATAACTCTTTATTACAGGAACCAACGATTCAAGAAGTACTGAATCTGATCGAACAAAGCAATTGTGTTGTTCATAGTATCGGTCGTGCGTTGCATATGGCGGCACGCCGTAAAATGTCAGATGATGAAATGGTCATGTTGAAGCAAAATAATGCTGTAGCAGAGTCTTTCGGATATTTCTTTGATGAAGAGGGCGAAGTGGTCTATAAGATCCCACGAATTGGACTTCAATTGAAAGATGTTCAAAAAATTCCCAATGTCGTTGCAATCGCAGGTGGTAAATCAAAAGCCAAAGCGATTCGGGCATATATGAAAAATGCACCAAAACAAACGTGGCTCATCACAGATGAAGCTGCTGCAAATGAGATTTTAAAAGGGGTAACCCTTTAAAATAAAAAAATTTTTGATTTTCATAAGGAGGAAATCTTTAATGACAGTTAAAGTAGGTATTAATGGATTTGGACGTATCGGACGCTTAGCATTCCGTCGTATCCAAGATGTAGCAGGAATCGAAGTAGTAGCAATCAACGATTTAACAGATGCTAAAATGTTAGCTCACTTGTTAAAATATGACACAACTCAAGGGCGTTTCAACGGAACAGTTGAAGTTCACGAAGGTTCTTTCAACGTTAACGGTAAAGAAGTTAAAGTTTTAGCTAACCGTAACCCAGAAGAATTACCATGGGGCGAATTAGGCGTAGACATCGTTCTTGAATGTACTGGATTCTTCACTTCAAAAGAAAAAGCTGAATTACACTTAAAAGCTGGTGCTAAACGTGTTGTTATCTCTGCTCCAGGCGGAAATGACGTACCAACAATCGTTTACAACACTAACCACGATATCTTAACAGGTAAAGAAACAGTTATCTCAGGGGCTTCATGTACGACTAACTGTTTAGCTCCTATGGCTAAAGCTTTACAAGACAACTTTGGTGTTGTTGAAGGTCTTATGACTACAATCCACGCTTACACAGGTGACCAAATGACTCTTGATGGACCACACCCTGGTGGAGACTTCCGTCGTGCACGTGCTGCAGCAGAAAACATCGTACCTAACACTACTGGTGCTGCTAAAGCAATCGGTCTAGTTATCCCTGAATTAAACGGTAAATTAGATGGAGCTGCTCAACGTGTTCCTGTAGCAACTGGTTCATTAACTGAATTAGTAACAGTTCTTGACAAAAAAGTAACTGTTGAAGAAGTAAACGAAGTAATGGCAAAAGCTGCTAACGAATCTTACGGATACAACGAAGATCAAATCGTATCTTCTGACATCGTAGGTATGACTTTCGGTTCATTATTCGATGCTACTCAAACTAAAGTAATGACTGTTGGCGATCAACAATTAGTGAAAACTGTTGCTTGGTATGACAACGAAATGTCTTATACTGCACAATTAGTTCGTACTTTAGAGTACTTCGCTAACTTATAAGAATCACTCTTATCATTAGTGAAATTTGAACAACTGTGAAATAATAAGCGGGGAAGCATCGCGCTTCCTCGCTTTTTTATAAGGTCAAGAAAATCATTCTTTTCAAAAATAAAATTAGATAGGGGTAACTTTTAATGGCTAAAAAGACTATCAAAGATGTAGACTTAAAAGACAAAAAAGTTCTTGTACGTGTTGACTTTAACGTCCCTTTGAAAGATGGCGTGATCACAAACGATAACCGTATCGTTGCAGCACTTCCAACAATCAAATACGTAATCGAAAATGGCGGGAAAGCAATTTTATTCTCTCATTTAGGTCGTGTGAAAACAGAAGAAGATAAAGCGGGCAAATCATTAAAACCAGTAGCAGAACGTTTAGGCGAATTATTGGGCAAACCAGTAACATTCGTTCCTGAAACTCGCGGAACTGAATTAGAAACAGCTGTTAACAACATGAAAGACGGCGACGTTTTAGTGTTTGAAAACACACGTTTTGAAGATATCGACGGTAAAAAAGAGAGCGGCAATGATGCTGAATTAGGTAAATACTGGGCTTCTTTAGGCGATGTATTTGTCAATGATGCATTTGGTACGGCTCACCGTGCGCACGCTTCTAACGTAGGAATTGCGTCAACTGGTATTCCAACCGTTGCTGGGTTCTTAATGGAAAAAGAAATCAAATTCGTTGGTGAAGCAGTGACTGCACCTAAACGTCCATTTGTAGCTATCTTAGGTGGCGCAAAAGTTTCTGATAAAATCGGTGTGATCGAAAACTTGATCTCTAAAGCAGATAAAATTCTTATCGGCGGCGGAATGACTTATACATTCTACAAAGCTAAAGGCATGAATATCGGAAACTCTTTAGTAGAAGAAGATAAAGTAGCGTTAGCAAAAGAATTGATCGAAAAAGCTGGTGACAAATTAGTCTTACCAATTGATTCAATCACAGCAGCAGAATTCTCAAATGATGTACCAACAGAAGAACATACTGGTGATGTTCCAAATGGTCAAATGGGTCTTGACATTGGACCTGAAACAATTGCTTTATTTGCACAAGAATTAGCTGGTGCTAAAACAGTCGTTTGGAACGGACCAATGGGCGTATTCGAAATGAGTAACTTTGCTAAAGGGACAATCGGTGTTTGTGAAGCAATCGCTAACTTAGCAGACGCAACAACAATCATTGGCGGCGGCGATTCAGCTGCAGCAGCAATCCAATTAGGCTTTGCTGATAAATTCACTCACATTTCAACAGGTGGGGGCGCAAGCTTAGAATTACTAGAAGGTAAAGAATTACCAGGATTAGCGGCAATCAACGATAAGTAAAAAAGTTGAACAAGCCCATTTAGATCTTCAGTAACACTGAAAAGATCTGGCTTGTGAAACTGGATTGGTTCGACCAATCCATACCACAAAAAAGAAAAGGATGTGCTTTTCCATGCGTAAACCAATCATTGCTGGTAACTGGAAAATGAACAAAACTTTAGCAGAAGCGCAAAGCTTTGCTGAAGCAGTAAAAAATGCTGTTCCATCAAAAGATGTTGTTGATTCAGTTATTGGATCTCCTGCATTATTTTTAGCACCTTTAGCTTGGAACCTTAAAGATTCTGACGTTCAATTATCTGCACAAAACTGCTACTGGGAAAACTCAGGCGCATTTACTGGTGAAAATTCACCAGCAGCTATTGCAGACTTAGGGATTCAATATGTAATCATCGGTCACTCTGAGCGTCGTGAGTATTTCCACGAAACAGACGAAGACATCAACAAAAAAGCCAAAGCGATTTTTGCAAACAACATGACACCAATCTTCTGTTGTGGTGAATCTTTAGAAACATACGAAGCAGGCAAAACTGCTGAATGGATCGAAGGTCAAATCACAAATGGTTTAGTTGGTTTATCTAATGAGCAAGTATCATCAATGGTCATTGCTTATGAACCAATCTGGGCAATCGGAACTGGTAAATCTGCTGATGCGAATATTGCGGATGAGATCTGTGGTGTTGTACGTTCAACAGTTGAAAAATTATACGGTAAAGAAGTATCAGAAGCTGTACGTATCCAATACGGCGGTTCTGTAAAACCTGAAAATATTGCTGAATATATGGCAAAAGAAAACGTTGATGGTGCTTTAGTTGGCGGAGCGAGTCTTGAAGCTGACTCATTCTTAGCTTTACTTGATGCTGTTAAATAATCACGTCTTATAACAATATACGCAATTAATTGAAGTTTCATTGAATAATCTATGAGTTATGCAAAAAATGTTTGCATAGCGCGCGTTTATTCACTACAATCATAATTAAGGGAAATCGAATCCCCTTAGTATAAAACAAACTCAAAGGAGAGACAAAACATGTCAATTATTACTGATGTTTACGCACGCGAAGTCTTAGACTCACGCGGTAACCCAACAATCGAAGTAGAAGTATACACTGAAAGCGGAGCTTTTGGTCGTGGAATGGTTCCATCAGGAGCTTCAACTGGTGAATACGAAGCAGTTGAATTACGTGATGGCGACAAATCTCGTTACTTAGGTAAAGGGGTTGTTAAAGCAGTTGACAACGTTAATAACATCATCGCTGAAGCAATCATTGGCTACGATGTACGTGACCAAATGGCTATCGACAAAGCAATGATCGAATTAGATGGAACTCCTAACAAAGGTAAATTAGGCGCAAACGCTATTCTTGGTGTTTCAATCGCTGTAGCTCGTGCTGCTGCTGATTATCTAGAAGTACCTTTATACCACTACTTAGGTGGATTCAATACAAAAGTATTGCCAACTCCAATGATGAACATCATCAATGGTGGATCTCATGCTGACAACAGTATCGACTTCCAAGAATTCATGATCATGCCTGTAGGCGCTCCTACATTCAAAGAAGCTTTACGCTATGGTGCTGAAGTATTCCACGCATTAGCTGGAATCTTAAAAGCGCGCGGTTTAGCTACTTCTGTAGGTGACGAAGGTGGATTCGCTCCTAACCTTGGTTCTAACGAAGAAGGTTTTGAAGTAATCATCGAAGCAATTGAAAAAGCTGGCTATGTACCTGGTAAAGATATCGTTCTTGCTATGGATGCTGCTTCTTCTGAATTCTACGACAAAGAAAAAGGCGTTTACGTTTTAGCTGATTCAGGTGAAGGCGAAAAAACAACTGAAGAAATGATCGCATTCTACGAAGAATTATGTGCGAAATACCCAATTATCTCAATTGAAGATGGATTAGATGAAAATGACTGGGATGGTTTCAAAAAATTAACTGTTGCTTTAGGCGACAAAGTTCAATTAGTTGGTGACGATTTATTCGTTACAAACACAACTAAATTAGCTGAAGGTATCGAAAAAGGTATCGCTAACTCAATCCTTATCAAAGTAAACCAAATCGGTACTTTAACTGAAACATTCGAAGCGATCGAAATGGCGAAAGAAGCTGGTTACACTGCAGTTGTATCTCACCGTTCAGGTGAAACAGAAGATTCAACAATCTCTGATATCGCTGTTGCAACAAATGCTGGTCAAATCAAAACTGGTTCTCTAAGCCGTACTGACCGTATTGCAAAATATAACCAATTATTACGTATCGAAGACCAATTAGGCGAAGTTGCTGAATACAAAGGTTTGAAATCTTTCTACAACTTAAAAAACAAATAATAAATTCTTTGGTATAAAAGGGTTTCTTATGATTACTTGTTAAGTAATCTGTTTTGAAAGTATTAGGTAGACCAATAGTTACGTACTATGCAAAAGAATGTATTGCTAACTTGAATTTTCTTCTAATTAGCAGTACTGGATAGTTGATGTAGTGCGGACTATAACCAACAATCATTATTGAATACCATTCTTTCTCTAATTAAGAGAAAGGATGGTATTTTTTCTGCATGCAGAAATGATAGATGAATACCTGTTAGATTTCAAGGTTCATAATTTATCTAAGTATACTATCGAGTCATATAAATCTCAGTTGAAGAAAATTATTTTAAAATATCAATAGAGGGGAAAGAAGACTCATAGTAATATGCTTTAAAGACTGTTAAGTTATTTTATAAGTGAGTATGAGAGCGCTGATATAAAATAACTTAAAGGGACCAAACGACTATAATTCAGTATTGTTTTAGGGCTATTATCTATTGTTAACAAGCAAACTAAATAAACAAACCGGAACTAACTAATCACAATATTATTAGAGGTTGTCAAATTAGTTTTTATTTGGTATCCTTATGTTATCAAATGGGAGGTGGTTTAATTGACAAGTGACTCGGTAGACGGTGATCAGAAACTTTTAGTTTGCTTATCCTACTTCTTAATTGAATAGATTATAGTGGTGCATCAGTATCTAGCTCTTTGTCTAGTACAATGATGGGCTTATTTGTGTTATAAAAATTTAGTCAATTAGGAGAGGAAATAAATACAACTATGAATGAAAAAAATATATATCAACTGGATATTAAAGAAGTTTTAGAAAAATGTGAACTATCCGATTTAGAGAAGGGTTTAAATAAGAAGCAAGTTGAAGAAAGTTTACTTAAATATGGATTAAACAAATTAGAAACAAAAAAAACACCGAAATGGAAATTACTGCTTAGACAATTTAATAATATGATCATTTATATTTTAATGTTTTCAGCATTGCTGACATTAATAATGGGTCATACGTCAGATGCTATGATCATTGCATTAGTGGTTATTGTAAATGCACTGATAGGATATTATCAAGAAGCGAGTGCTTCTGATGCGTTAGAACGAATCAAAGAAATGCTATCCTCTGAAGCTACTGTTTACAGAGAAGGTGTCAGAAAAGATATCCCTTCTGAAGAAGTAGTTGTTGGCGATGTTGTATTCTTAGAAGCTGGCGATAATGTTCCAGCTGATTTAAGAATAGTTGAAGCGGATAATTTGAGAATTCAAGAATCTGCTTTGACTGGTGAACCTGATTCTGTTGAAAAGATTGAAGAGGCTTTAGCATTAACAGATGTACCGCTTGCTGAAAGAGTTAATTTAGCATTTGCTTCAACTTCTGTTACGTCAGGTAGTGGAGTAGGAATTGTAACGGCAGTTGGTGCAAAGACTGAAATAGGAAAAATTTCCTCAGAAGTGAATAATACGGAAACTAGAAAAACACCACTCATGAAAGAAATTGATGGACTTGGAAAAGGAATTACTTATGTTATCATGGCTGTAGCAATAGCTTTGTTTGTTTTCAGCTTAATTTTAGAGACGTATTCGTTATCAGTTCTATCTCTTGCAGTAGTAACAATGATTGTCGGTTCTATCCCAGAAGGATTACCTGCTACAACTTCTGTTGTTTTAGCAATGGGTGTAAGCGATATGGCAAAAAATAAGAATACCATAGTTAAAACTTTGCCAGCAGTAGAAACATTGGGTTCGGTGGATGTTGTTGCTACAGATAAAACAGGGACGTTAACTAAAAATGAAATGACTGTGAAAGACATCGTTTTTTACCAAAAACATCTTCAAGTTTCAGGAGATGGTTATAAACCTGTTGGGGAAATTCTTCACAACAATACACCAGTTAATTTAGATAAGCAACTTAAATTATTTCTAGAAGCTGGTTTTGAAGCGAATGATACGGTATTAGTAGAAGAAGAAAACCGCTGGACTATTAACGGGGAACCTACGGATGGTTCTTTCTTAACACTATTTTACAAACAATTTCCATATCCTGAGAAAACGGGCTATAAAGAAATTGATATGTTGCCTTTTGATTCGGATTATCGATATATGGCAAAGCTAGTCGAAAATAACAACAAAGAACGGATTATTTTTATAAAAGGTTCTCCAGATAAGTTGTTCCCAATGGCACAAAGTATGGATTCTTCATTCGATGAGAAGTATTGGTTTCAACAAGTATCAGAGCTTTCAGAGGAAGGAAAAAGAGTTGTGGCTGTCGGATTCAAAAAAGTTTCTTCAAGTGTTGAAGAAGTAAGTCACGGGTTGCTTAGCCAGGGTGTTGATTTACTTGGGGTTGCCGGAATTATTGATCCTCCACGTGAAGAAGTCATTCAGGCTTTAGAAGAAATGAATCATGCGGGTGTTCACGTCAAAATGATAACCGGTGACCACCCATTGACAGCCAAAGCTATAGGTGAAAAGCTGAGGCTGGCTCCTGAAATACATGTGGTCACTGGAGCGGAACTTGATCATATGTCCCATGAAGAATTTAAACATGCGGCATTGCATAATCAAGTATTTGCAAGAACGACACCAAAAAATAAAATGGACATTGTGGAAGCCTTACAAGAAAGTGGAAAAGTAACGGCAATGACAGGTGATGGTGTCAATGATGCTCCCGCTTTAAAGAGAGCTGACATTGGTGTAGCCATGGGGATGAAAGGAACAGATGTTGCAAAAGACTCTGCAGATATGATTTTAACAGATGATAATTTTGGAACAATGTCTGTAGCGATTAGAGAAGGTAGAAGAATTTATGACAATATAAAAAAAAGTATTTTGTTTCTTTTACCAACATCTTTTGCTGAAGGGTTGATCATTGCGTTTACAATTTTGATGCAAAAAGAGATGCCGTTACAACCAACCCAACTCCTATGGATAAATATGGTATCGGCTATTACGATTCAGTTTGCATTTATCTTTGAACCTGCTGAAGAGGGAATCATGAATAGGAAACCACGTAAAACAGGAAATCGATTATTAAATACTCATGATATCTGTCAAATGGCATATGTATCAATATTAATGGCTTTAATAAGTATTGTTTCATATGAATGGTTATTGACACAAGGTGTTAGTCAGGCAGTTGCTAGTACTATGATGATTAATATTGTAGTATTGAGTAAGATATTCTACTTATTCAATATTCGTACTAGTCAGCCAGTAATTTCAAAAAGCTTCTTTAGTAATCCAAAAGCCTTTTTAATAATCTTGATTATGATTATTCTCCAGTTGATTTTGACTTATGTGCCATTTATGCAATCAGTATTTTACACTGAAGATATGTCCATGTTAGCATGGGGGATTTCGATTTTATCAGGAATGATCATTTTGATGATAACCGAGGTAGATAAATTTATTCGATTAAAGAAAAGTAAATAAACTACTAAAATGATCTCTTATAGAAAAGTTGATTGAAGGTTTTAAAAGAACTTACAGATTAATCTAAACGTATTGTTAAGTACAAAGGTTCTTACTTAATAATACTGTCTGTTTTATTTATTATATAGGTGTTCACAAATTATAGAAGAGTGTTTTATAATGACCATAGTTAGTTTTAGAAAAAATAGGTTTAAGGTATTGCTATTATGCCTTTGAAACAGAAGAATTAATCCTCTCTGATATCGCTTTTGTAACAAATATCAAAACTGATTCTCTAAGCTGTCCAGATTGTTTTGCGAAATACAATCAATTAGTATGTATTGAGGAGCAATTAGGTGGACTTACTGAATAAAAAGGCCTAACATCTTTCTACAATTTAAAAAATAGGTAATGTTGGTTTGTCACAAAACAAAAGGGGATAACTGATTCTTGACTCTTTTCGACTTATACTCATATGTGAAATTCCTCTTGTACAATCAAGAGGAATTTTTTTAGTTATTTGGTAAAAGAAGGCACAAATTTATTGCGATATTTTTGGTAAGTTTTTTATAATTGCTATATGTTTGAAAAAACGGAATTAAATTTATCATAGATTGAATTAAAAAATATCAAAAAAATGATCTATAAACTAATAGAAATTAATTTGAGTTTAAGACATAATTTAAAATGTTATGCCCCAGAATCGTTCTATCTAAATAAATGTTGGAAACAGAAGAGAATATTTCGTAAATAATCTGAAATTCACAAAAATACGAAGAGTGACTTTCGTGAACTTCTTCTTGTTTTTAAGCCAATTGCTTAAGCCTAAATATCGCTAATTGTATACGTTCCAAAATAGTTAGCATTTATAAATACAGGTTGAAAGGACTATTTTGCTCCGAATATATCCTTGTAATAGGTGGAATGTAAGGGTTGACATTTAAAAATTTATATAGTAACATAAATTCACAGATGCAGGAGTGTTACTGATCCAAAGTCAGGCACCACCAAGTCAAAAAAACGAAGTGATTCTTAAGGTATTCATGAAAGAAGCTTGGTTTTACGATTTGGTGTTTTTTTGTCTTTCAGGAGGTGAGAATAATGAACGTAGTAAAAACACTGAATAATAATATTGTTTTAGTTCAAGATCAAATGGGAAGTGAAAAAGTTTTATTTGGAACAGGAATAGGATTTAAAAAAAAACAAGGTGATTCAATCGATGAGAGTTTAATTAGCAAGATTTTTACTCCGAATGCGGAGGAACAAACAGGTCATAAAATTGACAATTTTCAACCGGAAATTTTAAGCGTTGCTGCCAGAATTATTGAATCAGGCGAAATAATTTTAACTCAAAAATTCGGTACAGGCTTACTATTTTCTTTAGCAGATCATCTGACATTTTCAATAAATCATATTCAGGAAAATGATAACCCTATCAAGTGGGAAGTTCCTCATTTATACTATAAGGAATATCAAATAGGTAAAAAAGCATTGGAAATTGTTCAAAATGAAATGAGCGTATCCTTACTACCAGAAGAAGCGTCTTTTATTGCTCTGCATTTTGTCAATGCACAAGTCGATCAGCCAAATATGGCCGATACGTTACAAATAACTGAGGTTATCAAAAAAATTGTTAAAAGTGTGCAGACAATCTTTGACACTATCCTGGATAAAACGACTGCCGATTATTCACGATTTATTACGCATATTCGTTATTTCATCATTCGACAAAAAAATAGTCAAGAATCTTTAAAAATGGATGAACAGATTAGAGAACTTATTCAAGAACGGTATATGAAAAGCTATGCTTGTGGACTGATTATTAAAGAAATGCTAGAAAAGGATTATCAATGGAAAATCTCAGACGATGAATTGGTTTACTTAGTGATTCATATTGAAAGAATTACAACAAAATAACTTAAAGGTGTGTTATCTAACAGAGCATAAGCCTAAACGAAACTTTTTCGTTTGGGCTTTTTATCGTTTTTAGGAGGGCAAGAATATGGAAAATCAACTATTAGCACAACAAATAATGACTCTAATAGGCGGGAGCAAAAACGTTTCCCAAAGTTGGCATTGTATTACACGTTTGAGATTTAATCTGTTCGATGATACAAAGGTCAATATGAAAGAAATTAACCAGTTGAATGGGGTAATAGGTAGTCAGTTTAGTGGTGGGCAATATCAAATAATCATCGGTGCTAAAGTAGCAGAGGTCTTTCAGGAAATGGATAAGCAATTCACTAATTCAAATAACGAAAAGACTACGAATAACAAGAAAAATATGAACGTCTTAGATACTATTTTTGATGTCATTAGTGGGATTTTTACACCTTTAATGCCCGCAATTATTGGTTCTGGTTTAATTAAAGGTTTGATGGCTCTGTTTGTCGTTTTTGGCTGGTTGTCTTCGGAAAGTTCATCATATGTAGTATTAACTGTATTTTCTGATGGAGTCTTTTACTTCTTACCATTTTTGGTTGCTATGACTGCAGCGCGTAAATTTAAGACAAAAGAATCATTAGCAGTCGCTTTAGCAGCAATGTTGATGTATCCAACATTAGTAAACGGTGCAGCAGATGGTGCAAGTCCACTATCCATGTTTGGTTTATCGATTCCATTAAATAATTATTCTTCTACTGTATTGCCTATTATTTTGGGCGTTTTGTTATTAAGTATTGTGAATAAATGGATGGATAAAATTGTTCCTGAAACGGTAAATATTGTGTTTAGTCCAATGTTATCGCTATTAATTACAGCACCGATTTTATTAGCATTCGTTGCTCCGCTAGGCAATTTTTTAGGTAAATATTTGGAACAAATCTTTACAACTTTATTTACTGTTGCTGGGCCATTAGCAGGGCTATTAATGGGAGGGCTAATGCCTCTAATTGTTTTGACAGGAATGCATTATGCTTTTTTTCCTGGAACATTTGCCAGTCTTCAAAAGTTTGGTTATGACATTATGTTACTACCAATGAATTTAGTTGCCAATAGTGCACAAGCTGGGGCTGTTTTGGGGGTTACTCTCAAATCAAAAAAGGCAGAAACCAAATCTTTGGCATTTTCAACGTTTATTCCAGCAATTTTTGGTATTACGGAACCCGCAATTTATGGAGTCACTTTACGTTTGAAAAAACCTTTCTATGCCTCTTTAATTGGAGGTGGAGTCGGCGGAACAATATTTGGTTTTTTCGCTGTAAAAGCAACCGCATTTTCAATTCCTGGAATTACAGCGTTACCAACCTACATTATGAAAAATTCCAATAATTTTATGTATGCATTGATCGGTTACATTGCAAGCTTTGTTATTTCTTTCGTTTTGACTATGCTATGGGGATTTGAAGAAGATAAAAAAGATGAAACAAAAGACAAAAAGATAACTACTTTAAAGTCAGATCCACAAGCAACAACCCAACCTATTGACATTTTTTCACCTGTGAAAGGGTGTTTAATTCCTTTAGATGATGTCTCTGATGAGACTTTTTCTAGTGGAATGATGGGAAAAGGGGTAGCGATTAAACCATTGGGGGATACGATTTACGCTCCTTTTGATGGTGAGATTACCATGACGACCCCAACAAATCATGCAATAGGATTGCGTTCGGCTAAAGGGGTAGAGGTGTTGATCCATGTAGGAATCGATACGGTAAATTTACAAGGAAAATATTTTGAGCGATTCGTTTCAGAGGGAGAAAGAATAAACAAAGGGCAACCTTTGCTTAGGTACAACTTGAAAGAAATTATTGGTCTAAGCTACGATGAAACAACAATGGTGATTGTCACTAATAGTGCAGAATTTCTAGATATTATTATTACAGGCGAAGAAAATGTAGAAGCAACAACATCAAGATTAATGATGTGTATTCAATAAATAGAAAAGGGGAAATAAAATATGAACACAAATCAAGGATTTAAAAAAGGATTTCTATGGGGCGGTGCTACAGCAGCCAATCAAATTGAAGGAGCCTATTTGGAAGGCGGAAAAGGATTATCTACTTCCGACTTTGCAGCCTACAAAGATCCTTATGCTTCTGGGACGGTGAACAATTTTACGTTTAATGTTACGTCTAGTGAGTTGGAAGAATATACAAAGCATTCTGAGAGCTATCTATTTCCTAAACGTTGGGGAATTGATTTTTATCATCATTATAAAGAAGATATTGCGTTGTTTGCTGAAATGGGGTTTAAGTGCTTCCGACTATCAATTTCATGGGCACGAATTTTTCCTACTGGTTTAGAAAATGAGCCGAATGAGGAAGGATTAGCTTTTTATGATGCTGTCTTTGATGAGTGTGCTAAGTATGGTATTGAACCTCTAGTAACGATGTCTCACTATGAAATGCCAATTGCGTTAACAAAAAAATATAATGGCTGGATCAGCCGAGAACTGGTACCTTTATTTGAAAAATATGCGAAAGTTATTTTAGAAAGATATAAAAACAAAGTACGTTACTGGATTACGTTTAATGAAATGAATATGAATTTAAACAGTTTGTACACTGGAGCGGGAGTTCTGGAAGATTTGGTGGAAAATTCCTTAGAAGCTGCTTACCAAGCCTCACATCATCAGTTTTTAGCTAGTGCATTAGCTGTAAAAGCGGCAAAAGCAATTGTTCCTAATGTTGAAATTGGCTGTATGATCAATCAAATCGAAGCGTATGCACATACGACTAAACCAGAAGATCAGCTGCAAGCGGTAAAATCCAATCAATTGAATATGTTCTATCCAGATGTTCAAGCGCGTGGCTATTATCCAAGCTATATTTACAGTTATTTTGCTGAAAATAATTTGACAATTGATAGTAAAGCAGAAGATATTGAAATTTTAAAAAATGGTACAGTAGATTTTGTTGCTATCAGTTACTATATGTCTCATGTGGCTGAAGCAAGAGAAGATGCTTCTAAGCTAGCTGGAACCTTTGATAGTCCAATTAAAAATGAGTATTTGGAATTATCGCAGTGGGATTGGCCAATCGATCCAATTGGGTTGAGAATTTCTTTACTGAAGTTGTATGATCGTTTTCAAAAACCATTATTTGTATGTGAAAATGGATTGGGAGCAAAGGATATATTAACCGAAGATAAGAAGATTCACGATGAGTATCGAATTGACTATATGAGGAAGCATATTCAGCAAATGCGTGAAGCAGTAAAAGAAGGAGTTGATTTGATGGGCTATACTCCTTGGGGATGTATTGATTTAATTAGTTGTGGAACATCGCAAATGTCAAAACGATATGGATTTATTTATGTCGATCAAGACGACACGGGAAAAGGCAGTTTAGAACGTTATCGCAAAGATTCATTTTACTGGTATAAAGAAGTGATTGCCTCTAACGGAGAAACGGTATAAGTCTTAAAAGGAGTAAGAAGGAAAAGAGGACGGTTTTGAAAAAAATAGAGAGGAAAAATTTTATCTCATATCTGTAAAAAATGAATATGCTCAGTTGTTTATAAAGTAAAAACGGACAAGAAATCTTCTGATTTTTCCATCTTATGATCATAAACAAAACCTCCTCTTGAAAAAAGTGGAGGTTTTTACATATTCAACTAACTAATGCTTTCGATTATACTTAATTTATTCTATTAGGTAAATATTAGGATAACAAAACAACTTTTTAAAAGAGAGGTTGGTAAAATGAAAAATAAATTGAAGGTTCTATTCGTATTGTCCGTTTTACTCACGGTAGCTTCATGTATTGCTAAAAAAGAAAAAACGTACAACACGAAAAAAAATCATGATAAAAAGTTAGTACATGCTTTAGTTGGTTTGTGGTTTGCAGAGAATTATGATTATGGAAAATATGACATAACTTATGATGATGACGTATTGAATTTCAATTCAACGAAACTGGAGATTGAGTACACAGAAGATAATAGAGTGTTTACACATCAAAAGAATGATAAAACATTTCACTACATTTTTGAAGTGAAAGAAGAAGAGGTTATCGTTTACCCTCATTATGAAGTTGAGCAAAGTGGAGATGAATTGATTTTAGGAGGAGATTTAGCCCCTATCAATTTAAAAAGGAACTGATACTATCCCAAGAAAGTATTTTAGGTCGATGAAAGTCAGATGAACTCCAGTATTAATACAAATGAAGCCTACGTTTGATTTTAATAAAGTAGAGCTGTTGAAAATGAAAGATGAAAATACTAATGAAGTTGAAACATTCCGACTAATGATTGAAATGGACAAACAAAGTTAAACTACTTAAATGAGACCAAGGTAATCAGACATAAATTTTCTACTTATGAAAAAACGAAGATGCTAATTAATTTTTTACAACTCAGTAAAGTTTAGGGACAATGGCACGACCGTTGATTTTAGAAAGAGTGGTTGAGCAATAAAGACAGGCTTCTATTATTCAAATAAAAAAATCGATGCTATACTTAAAAGAGAATGAGGAGGACTTACCATGAATCAATCTGATCTCCAAGCAATTATGAAAAAGCAACATACTTTCTTTAACACAAACCAAACAAAATCAATCTCATATAGAAAAGAACAACTTGAGCGGCTACTAATAAACGTTAAAAAACACGAAGAAGATTTCTATTGGGCCTTTGAAAAAGATCTTAAAAAGCCTAAAGCAGAAGTATACGCTACCGAGTTAGGCCTAGTTCTTTCTGCCATTAATGATATGCTTAAAAATCTAGATAAATGGACGAAACCTGTAAATAAACCAAGAGCAGTTTCATCTTTACTAAACAAAAATACGGTTTTCTTAGAGCCTTTCGGAACGGTCTATATTATCGGTCCCTTTAATTATCCGCTTCAATTGACGCTTGTTCCTTTGATAGGAGCTCTTGCTGCTGGCAATTGTGCTATTGTAAAACCATCATCAAAAACACCCAATGTAGCAGCGGTGATTGGTGCAATTCTTGGAGAAACGTTTGATGAGGAATATGTCAAAGTGCTATCGCCCAATTCTATTGATAATGCGTCAGTCTTAAAAGAGCGTATGGATTTCATCTTTTTTACAGGAAGTACTAAAGTTGGGAAAATTGTTATGGAAGCTGCGGCCAAAAACTTAACGCCAGTTGTCTTAGAACTTGGAGGAAAAAGTCCAGCAATCGTAACGGAACAGGCTGACATAGAAATTGCAGCTGAACGAATCATTTGGAGTAAATTATTGAATACTGGTCAAACATGTATTGCAACAGATTATGTCTTGGTGGATGAAAAAGTCAAAAACCAATTCATCAAAGTATTGAAAGAAAAAATTATCGAATTCTACGGTCAATCGATTCAAGAAAACTCAGATTATGGTCGTATCGTTCAGGGCTCATCGATTGATAAGTTTATCCAATTAATCGAGGAAAATCGTCACTCTCTTATTTATGGAGGAGATTATGATCTGAAAACAAGATTTGTCGCGCCAAGTCTATTTGACATTGGCTTGACTCGTGAGAATAGTTTGATGAAAGAAGAAATATTTGGACCTTTATTACCAATCTGCACATATGGTCAATTAAGTGAGGCCATTCAATTTGTTAAAGAAGGGGAGAAACCTTTAGCAGTATATTTATTCTCAGATGATCGAACAATTCAAAAACAGATTTTACATGAACTTTCATTTGGCGGTGGTGGAATCAATCAAACGATTCTTCATGTAGCCAACGATGATTTACCATTTGGAGGAGTTGGAGCTTCTGGAATGGGGAATTATCACGGTAAATATAGTATTGAAACATTCTCTCATAAGAAATCAGTTGTTTTTGGTAGAAAAGACTCAATGGCAAAATTGATTTATCCGCCTTATGATCAGAAGAAATTCGATTGGATCAAACGTTTATTGTAAATAGAATAAAGCTTAAAGCGCAGATTATTTAAACTTGCGCTTTAAGCTTATTTAGTTTGTTTTCTCTACCTTTATACGAACAATCTCTATAATAAATCTAATCCCCGTTACTAAAAAGACAATATTCCCGCAAAAAGGAAAAGAAATCCAATCGGTAAAAGGTAAAAATTTTCGTGTAAAATACCTGTTTTATCGATATATTCGACTGAATTCATTTTGATGAAAAAACAGGCAAAACCAAAAAACTCCCAATCAATGTGGTGATCATATTTAGTTTTGCTCGTCGTGTCTTACTACCGTCCTTGATTAGATTTTCAGTCATATTATTCACATTACTTCCTCCTAGAATCAATTCATCAAGCGAAATATAAAAAATACTAGAAATCAGGATCAATAATTCAAGATCGGGAAGATTTCGGTTATTTTCCCAGTTTGAGACCGCTTGTCGGGTCACATTCAAACGGATCGCAAATTTTTCTTGTGTTAACTGATTTTTTGTTCTTAACTCTTTGATCTTTTCTCCAAATTCCATAGTCTAAATTCCTTTCGTTAATGTACTTTAAGCATAAAGAGATATCTTGTTATATTTAAGAAAGCATAGCCTGCAGAGTGAGTATATAGAAGGAAAGAGTTCCATGCTTCGCCAGTATAGCTGTGAAAATGCGATTTTTGGTGAGTAGCAGATCCACTCTAAGTAGTAAATTTTTCGTATAAATAAATTATAGCATCTCTGATTTATGATAGATTGATATAAGGTAACTTAATTAAAAATAATCTGTACTAAATAAAAAATGGTAAAATGCATATGTTTTCTTTTAAGATGATTTATTTGATATACTAAAACTAATGAAATGAAAGGAGGAAAATTTTATGAAAACAAGAGCTGAATTAAAAAACGAAGCAAAAGACATTTTACGGGGACGTTGGAAAGACAGTGTGTTGATGTGTTTGGTACCGACATTAGTTTCAATTGCAATCGGACTACTTATATTTTTTCTATTATTATTACCAACCATTACATTCATTCAAAACAACCCTGATTTTGTAAACGGCACTTCAAGCTACGAAGGTAGTTCTGGCAGTGGCGGTGGAGGTTTCTTTGGCGGTATCATAGGTGCGTTGTTTAGTGCTGGTATTTCTTGGACATTCCTTGATCTTTTAAGAGGAAAAAAACAAGAAATCAAACCTTTTTCAGATGCATTCCGCGGTTTTGCAGGACCTGTGATTTTAGGTGTTATTTGTATTAGCCTATTGACCCTCGTTTTTGTTACTTTATGGTCATTACTATTCATTATTCCAGGAATTATCAAAGGTTATTCTTATTCACAAGCCTATTTTGTTTATTATGATGGTTATGAAGAAACTGGGTTACGTCCAGGATTCTTAGATTCAATCACTCGCAGCAGAAAGCTTATGAAGGGCTATAAAGGTCAATTGTTCTTATTAGACCTAAGCTTTATCGGTTGGCATTTCTTAGCAATGTTAACATTAGGAATCGGTTATCTATGGTTAACACCATATATCACTGCAACCAAAGCAGCATTTTATGAAAATTTACCAAAAACAGCAGCGATTTAAGCGGGCTAAACCAGAAGTTTATGACTTCTGGTTTTTTTGTGATGAAAATGTTCCACCTTACATAGCAGAAAATTGTTTATAAATTGTTTATTTTCTTGTTAGAACCTGTTTACATCTCTCTTCTATAATAAAGGTAAGCAATAAGAAAACAGTTTTATTACTGAAGGGAGAAATGATCATGAACAAGAAAAACAAAAAAAATATCGCAGGTGTTTTAAGTTTAGTTTTACTATTAGCAGGTTGTAGCGTGGGAGCATAAGAGACATTAGGGACAAAAGGCAGCAGCCAACAACAAACGGAGCAGTCAAAACGAGATAATAGCAAAACCAAAGGTGATAAACTGACTAAAACTTTAGGTAAAACTGATTGGCAAGGGACAAAGGTCTATGACAAAGACAAGAATAATTTAACAGCAGAAAATGCCAACTTTATCGGTTTGGCAAAATATGATGCTGAAACGGGTCGCTATGAATTTTTCGATGCTCAAACAAAAGAAAGCCGTGGTGACCGTGGTACATTCTTCATTACAAATGATGGTACAAAACGAATGTTGATTTCTGAAACCATGAATTATCAAGCAGTTGTTGGTCTTACTGAATTGACGAATAAAAAATTTACTTACACTAGAAAAGGCAAAGACAAAGCAGGAAATGAAGTAGATGTATTTGTAGAACATATCCCGTATAATAAAAGTAAGTTAGCTTTTACGGAGAAAGAAAAACCGTTAGATACAACTACAGGAAAAATTGATACAAAAACAGCTGGTGCGACTATTTTAGGTCAAACATTATGGAACGGGACCAAAGTGCTGGATGAGTCGGGCAATGATGTAACAGCATTCAATAAAAACTTTATTAGTTTAGCAAAATTTGCTGCAGATACGAATAAATATGAATTCTTCAATTTAGAGACTGGTGTTAGTCGTGGTGACTTTGGTTATTTTGATGTATTGAACCATAATAAAATCCGGACTCATGTATCGATTGGACAAAATAAATATGGTGCAGCGCTAGAATTAACTGAATTGAAAAGCAAGAAATTCACCTATGAACGAACTGGAAAAAATCAAGCAGGTCAAGATATCACAGTATTTGTAGAACATGAACCTCACACAGGCGCATTCAACCCTGCGTTTAGTTTCTAAAAATACCTGAACAGAAGTGAAGCAAAGCGATTGTTTCCTTTATAAATGAAAGCAAAGGAGAAAAAAATGACCATAAAAAAACGATTTCTCATTTCATATATTGGCGGTATAGCAATCGCTTGTCTTTCACTTTTTTCAATCATCAGTATTGTTTTTTATGTGACAACTGGGAAAGTACCAACTCCCAGTGGTTTGTATAAGACGTTTACACAGCAACGCTCATTAAGCCCAGAGGAAGAACTAGCCTACATCAAATTACGCAATATAGCAAAATCTGATCCTGATCAATTACTTGAACCAACTGGTGAGTTAAAAGAAATGATCCAAACATTTGAAAAAGAAGCCTTGGGTGTCGTTGTACGTAAGGAAGCAACGATCGCCTATTATTCTCAGGATTTAGTAGAAAAATCACTGATTGTCCACTTTCCCCAATTTGATGCTAATAATATTGAAACTAGAGGAACAATCGATAATGCGGGGCGTTTGTACCGTTATATGAAATTTGATTTTTATTTTAGTGATCAAGTACCGGGAAGCTTATTAGTTTTAAAAAAAGAAAATAACTTTTTAGAATTTATGACAAAGTGGGGCGTACTGGTCATCGTAACGATATTGCTAGTAGCACTTGGCGGACTATTTTTTCTAAATCATCTATTAAAGAAAACAATTATCCAACCATTAGAAAAGCTTGGCGTAGGGATGTCAGAAATCAGTAATGGCTATTTGGAGACCTCTGTGGATAGACCTGTGAAACAAACTGCGATGGAAGTGAAACAGTTGACGGATGATTTTGAAAAGATGCGGGAAGCGTTGCTTCATTCAACAGAAGAACAAGGAAAGCTTGAAAATAACCGTAAAGAGCTTGTTGCTAGTATCTCCCATGATCTAAAAACACCGATTACTTCGATCATCGGTTATGTTGAAGGATTGTTGGACGGAGTAGCGGATTCACCAGAGAAACGTGACAAATACTTACAAACGATCCACACTAAAGCTCTCTCATTGAATGATTTGATTGAAGAACTCTTTTTATATTCTAAATTAGATGCAGCCGCAATTCCGTTTCATTTTGAACGAATCAATCTTATTGAATTTTTAAAACATATTATTGAAGAATTTCAGTTACAAGAACCGCAAGTGTCACTTCAATTAGTTACTCAAGGACCAACGATAAGTAATGTCTTAGCTGATCGGATGCAGTTAAATCGAGTGTTTATCAATTTACTTCAAAACAGCTTGAAATTTAAAGCACATAATCGAGCACTGTCAATTCAAATCGCTATATCTGAAACCTCTGAAAGGGTGGAAGTTCGTGTAACTGATAACGGACAAGGGATTTCAGCTGAACAGTTACCCTTTGTTTTTGATCATTTCTATCGGGGAGAAGAAGCACGGCCAACGAATACTGGTGGTAGCGGTCTAGGTCTTGCCATTGTAAAGCAAATCATCGATATGCATAAAGGACAGGTGAAGCTCGAAAGTGAACTGCACCAAGGAACAACGGTCACGATTTTACTAAAAAAAGCTTGAGGAGGACAGCCAGATGTCAAAGGAAGTATTCAGAATTTTACTGATTGAAGATGATGTAAGTATTGCAGAATTGCAAAAAGATTATTTAGAAATTAATCAAATGAAAGCCGAAATTGCCCGTGATGGACTGGTTGGTCTGAATCGAGCGTTAACGGAAGAATTTGATTTGATTGTGATTGATATCATGCTGCCGTCAATGGATGGTTTTGAAATTTGTCGCCGTATTAGAGAAAAGAAAAATATTCCATTGATGATCGTTTCTGCTAAAAAAGAAGATATCGATAAGGTCAGAGGCTTAGGTCTAGGCGCAGATGATTATATGACAAAACCATTTAGTCCAAGCGAATTAGTTGCTCGTGTTCAAGCCCATATCAAACGGTATCAGCTATTGACTCGAACTGATCCAGTTAATGATACAGTGGAAAGAGGAGCAATTATGATTGATAAAAGTGCTCGTAGAGTATTTATTTTAGGGAAGGAAATCCTTTTTCCAACCAAAGAATTTGATTTACTACTTTTTTTCATGGAGCATCCGAATCGTGTCTGGATGAAAGAACAACTTTTTCGACAAGTGTGGGATATGGATGAGCTTGATAGTGATATTTATACAGTAGTTGTGCATGTAGGGCGAATTAGAGAAAAACTAAAAAAAGGCAGACTGTCGGAGATTCCGATCGAAACTATTTGGGGCAGCGGCTATCGTTTTAATGCCTAACAAGAAGATCAAAAGGAGAAATTTTATGAAAAAAAGTTATCTGCTGGCTGTTCTTTTCCTAGGCAGCGTTATCGGACTTGTCGGATGCAAACCAGATCAAAGAAAAACCACAGAACAATCAAGTCTAGCAACAAGACCGGCAATTTTCAATAGTTCTTCAACTGAACCTGTTGCCTCAAGTGAGGCAGCAGAAGCAAACAAGGAGAACAAGCTCACATTTGAGAACACATCATACAACTATGATGTCGTTACTGGTGCTACCCAAACAACATTTGGCTCCAATCCCAAACCCCTGTATACTTACGAAGAAAAGCTCAAAAAAATGTTCTGGTCGAATCAACCACCTTTAGGATTACTTGAAGGAAACTATTTTACTAATGATGGTTATTTTGATGTAGGGAATCATGGAATCGTTGAAATTGTAACAGATGATACAAATAAGATCATCAATGTTGAATTTAATGAATACGGCGCTGAAAATTACTATGCTTCAAAATATGCTGGAGCGAATAAGCGTCTGTCTGATTACGCCTTTTTTCAAGCACAAAATCCAAGAACTGATACAACTTTAGTAACAGTGGTCAATGGTATCACCTTTGTTGAAAAGCAAATGCGGGAAGAAAATCGTATTACAGGAAATTTTGAAACAGTAAAAGGTTCTTCCACAACAGCCAGAGAAGGCTTGATGGCGATTGCCGCAGAATTGTCAGATGAGATCAAGCAACCATCTAAAACAAGATACATTGGCTATGCTGAAGATTTTGGTGATGGATTGATTGGTAGACTGCAATTGACTGTGACGGATGGCAAAATCGATAGTGCTCGTTATGATGAATACTTTGCAGATCAACCTGAGAAAATTAGTGCAGATCAGCTAAAAAAGTATTATCGTCAGTCAAAATACTATTCTTTAGAATACAATGAAGCAACGAATAACGAATTTGTAGCATTTTCAGATGAATTGACTAAGGCAATTGTTGATCAACAGGCATTGACGATTGAAAATAGTGAAGTGACAAAGTATCCTTCGTATGCTTCTTACCAAAAATTGACCAAGCATATTAGCTTATAGCATTTCTAAAAGAATAATTCGACACACTTTTGACATATTTCTATTTTATACTAAACAAAAATAGGTTAGGAGCGATTATATATGGGTTATTGTTCAACTGTTTTAAGTGGCGGTCGAGGTATGATGAGAGGAGGAATGTTTGGCATGGGTATTCTTTGGTGGATTTTAATTGCTGTCGTAATTATTGGTGCTATTTATATTCTAAAAAATAGAACGAATCAACAAAGAGAAACAAACCATTCACCGTATCAACCAACACATTCATCCGCTTTTGACGTATTAGACGAAGAATTTGCGAAAGGAAATCTTACTGAAGAAGAATATCTGCATAAAAAAGAAGTGTTGAAGAAGTAACTAAAAACCGAGGATGAGCAAAAAGTGATGTTTACTTTTGGCTCATCCCCGGTTTTTATGGTAAAAATCTACCTGTAACTGATGTAGGATCATTTATCGCGTCAATCGGGATTCCTTCAAAAATCACTTGCCCACCTTTTTTACCAGAACTAGGGCCAAATTCAATCATCCAATCCGCCAGGCGAATCAAGTCTAAATTGTGTTCAATCACTAAAAGTGTATTATTCTTTCTAAGTAAATCATCAAATACACGTAACAATGATTGAATATCTTGGGTACTTAATCCAGTAGTGGGTTCGTCTAAAATAATTAATTTATTTTGGCAATCAAGATTACTAGCTAATTTTAAACGTTGTAATTCTCCACCAGAAAGAGTGTTTAATGTTTGCCCCAATGTGAGATATCCCAAGCCGATTTTATTGAGCCAAAACAGCCGTTTGGCAATTTTTTGTTGTGTTGAAAAGAAATGACAACTGTCTGCAACGGAGAGTTCAAGTAATTCTACAATATTTTTTCCATTGTAAGTGTATTGCAGAACGTCTTTGCGGTATTTGTTTCCATGACACGCTTCACAAATACTACGAATCGGATCAAGAAAAGCCAGTTCAGTTTCAATAAAGCCTTTACCTTTACATACAGGGCAAGCACCTTTACCATTAAAGCTAAAATAACTAGCATTAACGTGATTTTTGTTGCTATATAACTGACGAATCTCGTCAAAAAGACTGATTGAAGAGAGAACTGTTGAACGATGACTTGTACGTAGATTTTTTTGTGAAACATAAAAAATCTCTTCACCACATTGTTCTTTTAAAGCTTTTGCAAAGGAACTTTTTCCAGATCCTGCCACACCAGTAATCGCAATCAATCGTTGTTTGGGCAGTTGAACAGACAAATGCTTAACGTTATTTTTTGAAATATTCTCCACTGAAAAAAAACTATTGGCTGAGGTATTCTGACACTCTCTAGTTAAGGGTTCTTGTGAATCTTGCCGCCTAGTCCATTCTTCAAAACTGCTAACACTGACTAGCTCACCGCCATGGATACCAGCTTTAGGACCTAATTCAAAAACAGTATCTGCTAATTGGATAATAGCTGGATCATGATCGATCAATAAGACTGTGTTGCCCTTCTCTTGAATGGCGCAAAGCAACTGTCCAATCGCTTGAATATCTTGTGGATGGAGCCCTACACTAGGTTCGTCAAAAATATACATCAAATCTGCAAGGCTGCTTCCAATTGAACGAATCAGTTTGATTCGTTGTGATTCACCACCGGACAGCGTTCCTGTTTCTCGAGCCAAACTAAGATATTCTAGTCCTACCTGACAAAAATGATCCAGCTGTTGTAAGATGTTGTCCAACATTTGTTGAACACCCTCTTGAGATAAACTACGCAAAAAATCTCTTAACTCATCTAATTGCATCTCTAAACATTGACCAATATGTTTTCCTTTGATTTTGCACGATAGTGCCTGTTTGTTTAAACGATAGCCTTGGCAAACAGGACATTTTTCTTGTTTTGTGATACGTCGAATGTCAGGTAAATAACGTCGATAACTCTTGGAGGGATTTTGAATAAAAGACTGAGTGATTCTAGGAATCAGACCTGCATAGGTCGCCGATTTGTACCAACCCACATTTGGGGTTGGTGGCTTGATTTCTTCCGAATATAATAACAGGTTCATTTCTGTTTGAGTATACTCTTTCAATGGTTTGTCATTATCGAATAAACCTGAATCTACATAACGTTTCCAAC
This sequence comes from Enterococcus sp. 12C11_DIV0727, assembly GCF_002148425.2. NCBI lineage: Bacteria > Bacillati > Bacillota > Bacilli > Lactobacillales > Enterococcaceae > Enterococcus > Candidatus Enterococcus lemimoniae. The sequence continues at coordinate 3,346,368 of NZ_CP147248.1, forward strand.
GATAACTACCTGGTTCAAAGGTTGGAAAACAAATTGCTCCCTGATTTAAAGACCGCTCATAATCAAGTAACTCTTCTAAAATAAATTCAGTAGCAATCCCTAAACCCTCACAGGTTTTACACATACCAGTAGGACTATTGAAGGAAAATAAATCTGAATAGCCAACAAAGGGCTGACCAAACCGAGAGAACAGTAGACGTAAGGTTGGATTAATGTCCGTTGCTGTTCCTACAGTTGAACGAATATTATCACCTAAAGCCTTTTGATTGATGATTACAGCAGGTGAAATATTCTCAATGGAATCGACGATCGCGGCTTCCATATGAGGCATCCGATTGCGGATATAGCTCGGATAAGTTGCATTCATCTGACGTTGTGCTTCGGCCGCAATCGTATTAAAAACCAATGAAGACTTCCCCGATCCTGAAACACCAACAAAAGCATTGATTTTGTGTTTTTCGATGGTGATATCCATATTTTTTAAATTTCTTGTACGTGCGCCGCGAATTTTGATTTGACTCATGATCATTCCTCCTTTATCCTAAGTATAACGACTAAACATGACAAAAATTGTCAGTTTATAGAAAGAAGTGAGGAAAGTCAAAAAAGAAAAGCTTCTTTACGATATGCTTTGGTATGTTCAAAACAAGCAAGTATTTACGGCACAAGAATTGGCAGATGAATTTCAACTATCGATCCGTAGTGTTTATCGTTATATCTCTGATTTAGCTGATTTAGGTTTGTATGTTGAGTCGAAAAAGGGGCGTAACGGTGGTTTTAGTGTTTTGCCTAATCAGATTTTGCCGCCAGTCTTGTTTACTGAAGCGGAATTATTTTCACTGTATTTTGCGATTCAGTCACTTACTGATTACGAAGATTTTCCATTCAAAGTCAACACAATCACAGCCAAAGAAAAACTTTTGGAAGTTGTACCGAGAGAGGTGAAGCGAAAGTTACTCCAGTTATCAGATCATTTTCAGATTTCTGTCCCGAAGCAGGCTGTTTCAGCACCATTTTTAAACCAGTTGATTACCGCTTGCTTAGATCATAAGGTGTTGGTTATTCGCTATCAGTCCGTTAAACAGGTTTCACAAAAAAGCTTGGAACCCATTGGTCTATACACTAGCAATGGCTTTTGGTATTTATTTGCATTAGATCAAGAAGTCAAAGAAGCACGGCATTTTCGCATCGATCGAATCCAAACACTAAGTGTGACCAACGAAACATTTACCACCTCGATTCCACTTCAACAACGGGAAAATGAGTATCAGCCACAAGAGCCTTTAGAATTAGTTGCCGATTTAACTGAGGTTGGTGTGATGCGATGCTTAGAAAATCGTTACTTATATAAAGGGGTTCAGAAAAATAAAAAAGGACAAGGTAAATTGTCACTGACGATTGATAAGACAGATATTGCTTATACAGCTGATTTTTTTCTAGTCATTGGGAAAGAAGCAACAGTTACTGCACCAAAAGAGCTGGTAAGTCTATTAGAAGCGAAAGTAAATGAATTAAGAAAGATTTATTCATAAAAAAGGAGAAAAGTGAAAAATATGGAGTACAACGTAAGCACGACTAAAAAAGAACTTCAAGGTCTGGAGATTCAACAACTGTTAAAGAAATGTGGTATGGGTACATACACACCTGAGTTACATCAAAAAGCGTTTGAAAAAAGTCACAAAATTGTTCGGATTTTTACAAAAGATCATACTCAATTGATTGGTTGCGGACGTGTTTTATCAGATGGTTGCTATCAGGCTGCTGTCTATGATGTGGCGATTGATTCAGATTACCAAGGAACTGGGCTTGGTCGGCTGATTATGGAGAATCTGTTGGAAGGGATGGAACAGTTGAATGTGATGTTGTATGCTTCACCAGGAAAAGAGGCTTTTTATCAGAAATTTGATTTTCGTTTAGGCAAAACTGCGATGTTGAAGTTTGTGAAGGCTGATGTGATGAAAGAAAATGGACTTACGGATTAAAGAAAAAATCTATATGCATTATTTGGTACTAAAGTGGGGATTACGGAGTATGCTTGAAAGAAGATGGTTCTTTTGGATCAAACATTAAATAGTTTTGTGGCTTTGATTTTACTTGCTTATCCCATATTATCTATTCCTTCAATCATTAAATCAAAACGAGAGAATGGGAAATATTTTTCTGAGTCTCACTATTTTATTTCTAAACGTGTTGGATATGGAATTGGGATCAACATGCATAATATTTTTGGTTTTTTTACGTTACTCGCTTTAGGAGGTTTATTTTTATTGCTAAGTTTCTGAGTACAGTAACTTTAGTAACAAGAATGAATACTTATATAGCCAGACACCGATAGTTTTTATTGATTGGTGTTTTTTTTATTAGATTTACCTGATTCTGAGGGTTTTTGAGCTAATCTTTTATTCATTGTTTTCTCATTTTACTCTTCTTTTTTTAGGGATAATATATTATACTAAACTAATGGTATTTATTTATGCGATGGAGCGGAAGGTTATTACTGTGTGTTATCCAGCTCCACGGGCTAGCCTTTCGGAAAAAAGATAAAACCTGAATGTGACAAAAGACGTCACAGTCATGTTTTCCTATTTTTTCGTCGATGCTAAACGGCTCATTCAGCTTTTAAATCTATCTAGCTTCACGGGCTAGCTCCTCGGAAAAAAGATAAAACCTGAATGTGACAAAAAGCGTCACAGTCATGTTTTCCTATTTTTTCGTCGATGCTAAACGGCTCATTCAGCTTTTAAATCTATCTAGCTTCACGGGCTAGCTCCTCGGAAAAAAGATAAAACCTGAATGTGACAAAAAGCGTCACAGTCATGTTTTCCTATTTTCGTCGATGCTAAACGGCTCATTCAGCTTTTAAAATAAGGAGGATTTATGGAAAAAAAAGAGACAAAGAAAACTGGGTTATTGTTAGTAGCATTATTTTTGGGTTATACCATGGTTTACATTGATAAGCTTTCAGTGGGCTATTCACTGATTCCAATTTCAACTGAATTTGGCTTAGAGCCAGCAGCAAAAGGAATGATCATGAGTGCTTTTTTCTTAGGGTATGCCATCATGCAGATTCCAATGGGGTTAGTGATCAATAAAGTTGGTTCAAGGGTGGTCTTGATTGGTTCGGTGTTAGGAATGGGCTTGTTTTCATTTTTATTTGGTTTTGGGACTTCATTGATCATGTTTATGTCGTTGCGCTTTTTAACAGGTCTATTGGCGCATTCAGGTTATGCTTCTTCAGCAAGTAAAGAAGTCACAATGAATTTTTCGCCTGAAAAACGAACATTTGCTCAAGGGATTTTACTCTCATCCTCTGGAGTAGCAGGTTTTATCGGACCATTGGCACTGTCACCAATCATTACTAATGCAGGTTGGAAAAATGCGTATCTGATTTTAACTGCTTTAGCAGTTGCGATTGCTATTTTCTTAATTATTGCTATTCCTAGAAATGAAAAAAGGAAAGAGCAGGCGGAGGCCGTTGCAACAAAAACGGATAAAATCTCGATTTTGGTGATTTGGTCAGATATCCGGGTTTGGATTTTGTTTTTGAGTTCATTCTTCATCAATTGTCTATTGTATGGATTGTCCAGCTGGGTACCAAGTTTCCTGACTGGTGAACGAGGACTAGACTTGAATGGTGCTGCCGTGATCAGTAGTGTAGGTGGCTTATTTATGTTGATTGGTTCGATTGGTGGTAGCTATGTTGTGGGACGATTTTTCCAACACAAAGAAAAAGCAATTGTTGCTATTACAGCTATTTTAGGTGCACTTAGCGCATTTGGTTCTTATTATATTGCGAATCTTGTTTTACTATCGATCGTGATGGGGCTAGCGAACTTCTTTTTGATTATTTCATTTGTTACGATGATGAGTATTCCATTACGAATTTTTGAGGGTGCCAAGTTTGCACCAAGTTATGGAACACTGGCTACAGGAGGAATTCTGGGGGGATTTGTTTCACCAACGCTTATCGGAAAATTAGTTGAACTGTCAAATGGACAATATATTTCGACCTTTATTTTCTTTTTAGTTGTTGGGTTACTGACTGCTGTGACGATTATGTTTATTAAGCAAAAATAAGAAAAATAGAATAAGCAATATAAATAATTGATTGAGGGAAAATGGAGGAATTTTAAATGACAACTATTCAAGAAAAAATGCCACAGACAGATATGGTCAAATGGAGAAGACACTTGCATCAACATCCAGAATTATCATTTCATGAAGTAGAAACAGCTAAATATATCAAAAAAGTTCTTGCTGATTTTCCAAATCTAGAAGTCAGTTCATTGACTGAAAATAGTGTGATTGCTATTTTAAAAGGGAGTAAGCCAGGCAAAACGATTGCTTTAAGAGCAGATATCGATGCATTACCAATCGTAGAAGAAGCAGATGTAGATTTTCCGTCTGAAAATCCTGGTGTGATGCATGCGTGTGGCCATGATACGCATACTGCGATGTTGTTAGGTGCCATCAAAACGTTGACTGGTATGCAAGATAAAATCGCTGGTACAGTAAAATTTATTTTCCAACCAGCCGAAGAAGAACCGCCGGGTGGGGCTAAGTTATTGGTTGAAGCAGGCGTGATGGATGATGTAGATCAAGTTTTTGGTTTGCATATTGCACCGAATATTCCAGTTGGGATGGTGGGAACTAGAAAAGGTCCTGCTAGTGCGGCGTCTGATGTCTTTACTTTGAAAATTCAAGGAAAAGGTTCACATGGTTCAACACCTGATTTATCTGTTGACCCAATCATGATCGGTGTAGAGATCATCACTAATTTGAATAACATTGTTTCTAGAAATATTAGTCCTTTTGACAATGCCGTTATTTCAATTGGCGAATTCAATGCCGGGAAAACAGCGAATGTTATCCCTGATACAGCTAAAATCCAAGGAACAGTTCGGACGAACAATAAAGAAGTACGTGCGTTTATCCAAAAACGAATCGAAGGAATCATTGATGGCATTTGTAAGATGTATGATGCAACCTATGATCTAGATTATTTACTTGGTTATAGTGAGGTCAATAATGATAGTGACGCAACGGATATTGTGATGGCTGCAGCTGAAAAAGTTGTGGGCAAAGAACGGATGTTTGAAGCCCCTAAAATGATGGGCGGTGAAGATTTCTCTGCTTACACTGATGTGAGACCCGGTTCATTCTTTATTTTAGGTGGTGGAACAGCAGCAGAAGGCTGTGGTTATATGAATCATCATCCAAAATTTAAAATTATGGAAGAATGTTTCCCTGTTGGTGCCGGGATGCATACGCAGATTATTTTGGATATTTTAGGACAAGGATAAAAGATAAAAAGGACTTTAACGTGATAGTTAAGGTTCTTTTTATTACAAAAAAGCTAGTATTCACTTAAAAAATTTGGCAAAATAGAAGACAAGAGGATGGAAAAGGACAGGTGAAAAGAATGGTAAAGTTGATTATGATCCTGATTTTTATACTTTGTGGGATTCAGCTGTGGCGCGGGAAATGGTTATGGTTGATTGCTGGTTACAATACAGCATCTAAGCAAGAAAAAGCAACATTAAATGAAAGAGCGTTAGGCAAAGCAATGGCGGAATTCTGTTTATTTCCGTAGCTTTAATAGCCCTAACGAGCTTATTTCCAGAAATACAGTTAATAGCTATCGTTGTGATCATTGTACTTGTTGGCATGATGATCGCTTATCTCAATACTTCGCCAAGATTCAAACAATGAAGGTGTAAATAAGGAGCTGAAAAGGCATGTTTATCATTATTCTGGCGATTGTCTTATTCTTTTTTCTACTATTAAGAATAGATAAAAATAAAAACAACCAAATTAGTCCGATTGGCCAGAAAAAGAAACCAGTAAAGACACTTTCTCTAGATCAAAAAATAAAACTAGAGAAAACAATGGGAATCAAACAAATTACGTCTGTGCTCATACAAGCTAAAAAGCAGCCAATCAATCGGCTTGTTGTAGTGCTAAATAATCTAAAAGAGACGAAGTTAAAACAGTAAAATGTAATAATGAATAAAATCAGGCTATAATAGTATACAACAATTAAAATTGATACTACAAGGTGGAAGAAAAATGGACGCAAAAAATCAAAGAGTATTTGCAATGTCGTTTGCCAGTATTTACCCGTTATACATTCAAAAAGTCGAAAAAAAAGGTCGGACAAAGGCCGAAGCCGATGAAGTTATTTGTTGGCTGACAGGGTATGACGAAGTGGGATTACAGAAACAAATTGAGGATAAAGTTGATTTACAAACATTCTTTGCGCAAGCACCAGAAGTAAATCCGAATGTCTCATTGATCAAGGGCGTCATTTGTGGCTACCGTGTAGAAGAGATAGAAGATGAACTGATGCAGAAAATTCGTTATATGGATAAATTGATTGATGAACTAGCTAAAGGAAAAGCAATGGAAAAGATATTGAGAAAATAATCGATCATAATAGAATATAAAAAATAAAAACAGCTATATCAGCGTGCTTACTAGTAGTCATCTAGTCTGAAGCGATAGAGCTGTTTTTTATTTTAACAATGAACAAGCTAAAAAGAGGCCTGTAGGAAACATGCAATTGTAATCGATCATGCTAGTCTATTGTAAGTATTAGATAAGTGTGGAAAAAATAACAAATAATAATGAAAAACACTCATAAAATCATGAATATAACACGATGTAACACCAAAATTGCTTTTTAATTCTGCCCTAATATGTGATATTTAAGATAACATAAAATGGAGGGGTGGCTATGAAGAAATACATTTTTTATGATTGTCGAGGAAATCACTTGTTTGATCAAGGAAGTTCCTCAACAAAGGAAATGAGAGGGATAGAATCAAGGGCATTTGTTACGTAGTTTTTTATGTGAAATCATGAGAAAGTTTGACATATAAAAAACGTTTTGAAGGTAGGGTGACATATTATGGAGATTGGAAAATTGTTGAAAATCCGCAGAGAACAAAAGAAGTTAACACAGCAACAAGTAGCAGCTAAGTTCCATGTAACAAGGCAAACTGTTTCACGTTGGGAAAATGAAAAATCATATCCTAATATTGATACCCTGATTGAACTGAGTTCCTTTTTTGATTTTTCATTAGATGAAATTTTAAAAAGAAATGATTTGATGGTTAGTGATGAAATCAAGAGGGATGATAAATGGTTGGACAATTAGGGTTTATACTGCGATAAATCAACATCAAAGTGAGGAGGATAATAAGTTGATTGTCTTATTAGCTTTAGTAGTTGGCCAAAGACGATAATTTTATAAATAAACATAAAGAAAAAGTCTGAATGTAAGGTTGAAAAATCTTACATCCAGATCTTTTTTAGTTTAAAATTATTTAGTATATTATTTAATATCCATTTGGATGTGTCGCGTACCATTGCCAAGCACTATCAATGACCAAGTCTAAATTGGTATAGAATGGCTTCCACCCTAAAAGCTGTTCGATGTATTAATAAATAGTTGTATTCAATTCATTATAAGTATAGAGAGATTCAACACTTGGAATTATGAAATCATTCATCATTTCAATTAGAAATTCTGATTTCCGCTTTAGAAGTTCATTGTTTAATGAGCTGCTCATAACGAGGGAATATCTTATGTTAAAATAATAGCAAGGAATAAAATGATAGTTCATAAATAGAAATAAGTGAGGAAATAAAATGAATCAAACGTTGTTGGTATTACAAATGGAACAATCAGAAATTAAAAGTACAGCCGCAGCAATCAAGTACTGCTATAAAAAAATCATATTCAATCAAGAAAATCGACTAACCTATACAAAGTATCTAAGTCAGCTTCTGGAAGAGCAAACGCCTAAAGCTTTTTTAAAAACATTTAAGGAATTACGTGCTTTTTCATATGGGCCAAGTGACTGGAATTGGTTTGATATTAATGAATCAATAGGGACTAGTCTTTCCAGTAATAATTCTGCTTCATTTTGGTCGTGGCTAGTTTGTCATCCAAATGGCTATGTCAGAGAATGTGCATTGAAAAAAATGAGTATGGAATCTTTTGAAAATACGCTCCCCTTCTTACTTCTTACATTAAATGACCACGTTAAAAAAATAAGAAAACTCGCAGAACAAGCAATCATCAATAGATTTATGCAGGAAAATGAAGCAACAATTCTTTTTTCTTTCCCTTTAATCAAACGTTTAAAAGAGTTAGAGCAAAAAGAAAATTTAGACGTGTACGATCGATTAAATACCAATTTATTAAATCGGTTTAGTTTGTTAGAAAAAGCACAAGAAAGCCAGGATATCTATATTTCTAGATATGGATTTGAGTTAAGTTTTCAACTCAAAGAACAACATAGAGTACAGGTAATAAAAAATGGTCTAGGCAAAAAAGACAGAATGATTCTAAGGTGGACATTTAATGAAATACTAAAAGAAGATCAGTGGGAAAATGAGTATCTTGCTTATTTATTAAGTCATCCGCAAATGGTTATTCGAAAATTAGCATGTGAATGGTGTTACAACAACCGAATGAAAGAGGAGCGAATGATTCCCAAATTATTGGATCAAAACGTTGCAATCAACTATTTAGCGCTTAATTATGTGAAAAAACAGTTCCCTGAAATCGACTGCAGAGAATACTATCTCCAACATTTAAAGGATAATCCAATCAATGCGATTCATGGTTTAGCAATTTTGCAAGATAAGAGAGACCAAGAACGAATGTTACCACTGATCAACTCAAGAGAAAAGAAAATCAGAGTATCCGTATTGAATTGGATAGACTGTTTACCTTTTAATGAACAACTGCCAGTTTATATTGACTGTTTATCGGATCCGTCAAGGGATGTGAGAAATAAAGCAGTAGCTCAGTTGATCAAACACTATTCATTGAGTATCAAAGAGTGGTTGATCCCTCTATTTAAAGAGAAAAAAGAAACACGTTCTCAACTAAGTATTATCAACATTCTTGGTGAGGAAAGTCGTAAGGATTACTTTTACGATTTGGTTACATTATACGTGTATGCGTCAGACCAGTTAGTGAAAGATAAGATTGAACTACAGCTTGCTGGATGGATACTTAGCTGGAATCGGCGGTTCTTTTTTAAGTTTAGTTTGAAGGATAAGGTGGAGCTTGCTTATTTGATGAATAAGAATTATGAGGAATATTCGGCAAGGGTTTTGGAGGTGTTGCGGCAAGTTTTAAGAGCTAGGTAAATAGACTGAGTAATTAAAGAAAGAGTTCTCAATTGGCTCGTTTATTAACATGTTTTTCATTATGATTGATAAATAACATTACAAAAAAAAAGAGTGAAATTTTACTATAATAGTATTATTTCGCTTTTTTTTATCTATTTAGTTAATGATAAGATTGTATTATAAAACTAAAAGTTAAAAAGGAGTTTTAAAATGACGAAAATTAGCACGGACCAGGCAGGGTGTTGTAAGCAACCTTATGAATCAATTTACTAGTAGCTTATCCGATGTCTCTTTTTCACCGAAAAAATCCTTTTCCTTCTCTCAAAGTTCTGCCGCATCAGGATTGAAGAGTAGTTTAACCTTTTTATCCTCAAGTATCAGTAATTTTGAAAGCTATGCATCTAGTGTTGTACAAAAACTGATGACGATCCATCAAGCGATTGAAAAAGCGGAAAGAGGGAAAAGCTAGATGATGATTGAGGACAAGAGAAGAAAACTACGGTGGCAGGCAGATGAAACAGAAGATCGTGTGAGGGACTTGAAAGAGAAAGAAAATGAAACGACACATCTGATATAGGATATTGCTCGTTTACATCAAAGACAAAGAGAAGTCTTAAATGAAATCCTCTATTACAGCAAAGGAACGCATGCAGAATGTTCGGCAACCATCGATTTAGAGGATTTAGAACAAGAACAGCATTCAATCATGCGCCATTTCGAAGAAGGACAAGAAGAGTTACATATACTAAGCAAATCAGAACAAAGAAAACAAGAGCAGTTACAAGAAGACCTCATCCTCCTTCAACGAAAAGAAGTGGAGGAACAAGATGCCGAAAATTGATTATAGTGAATGGACTGAACTATCAAGTGAAATCACAATGCAACGCTTAAAAATCGTCAGCCAGTTTAAATCATTCAACCAAGCTCAGCAACAATTTAAAGGAGCGAAAGAATTATCTGGGACAGGTTGGGATTCTTCTATAGATTATTTTGACGGTTATACGACGATGTCAGATGCGATCTTTAACGCACTCTATGAAGTCGATGATGTAACAACTGAATATGTCTCGGCTTTTACATCTGAAGTCGGTGCCGCTGAAAATCAGTTGGATACAGACCATTTAGAACGATTAAAATCAGAATTAAGAAGCCTACAAGCTGAGAATGATATCTTGATGGAAGCAGCAGCGAAAGCGTTTGAAAATGTCCCATTTATCAATAAGTTTTTCATGGAACGAAGCATGCTTGGAAAAGCCAAAGAAATCGAGATTTTAGAAAAGTATCAAACCTTTGAAGCCGCACACGGAAGTGATTTTTCAGAGGTTCAAACAGTGATTTCTTCGATTGAACAAGGCTTAGCAGTCCTGGGAAACGCAGGCAATTTTATTGGCGGTGTCAATGGCTATAAGAAAATGTCATGGAAAGACCAAGACTGGTTTAAAACCATTCAAGCATTTAATGAGAAGAATAAAGAAGACCGCTATGAGATCGTTGTGATTCATGAAGATCATGATGGAAAACAGTTTGCGATTTATAAAAATGGAAAACTGGATGAAGGACGAACACTTGACTATAATAAGTTGTTAGCGAAACAAGATTGGGAAATGTTGAAGAAACTTGGACCTGAGACAATCAAGATGTTGCTTAATTTAGATGATGTGGAAGTTTTGTTGGATGATGGATCAAGTACTGGGCAAAAGTGAAGTCGAGTATTTTTCTTATTTTAGCAGTTACGCCCGTTGATAAGGTGAAGGATGTTATTAAAGCGGCGAAGTTGATGAAAAAAGGGGATCATTTGTTAGATGGCGTGAAGTTGACTGCCAAAGAGTTGGAAATGTTAAGGGATTTGGAAAAATCTGGTGAACGGGTTAAGATAGTGGAGAAAGGTAGTGGAGCTAAATTTCCTAATGTTGAAATTAAAAATCCTTTAGGAAAGAATATTAAGAAACACATTTCAAAACATGATTATGAATCATTTAGAAAGCAAGCAGATTATCTGACTGATAGTCAGTTAGCACAAAAATTAGAAAAAAATAGCTTTTTCAATCCTGAATGGTCTACTAATGATATGAACAAATATGTTGAAATAGCATATAATGATTTATTAACACAGGGGAAAACAGGTAAACATGTTTATGAGATTGCAGGAGAAAAGATTACTATTGTTATCAAAAATGATGGGGTTTTGGATACAGCATTTGGAAGTCACAAATTATCAGTAAGTGATTTTAGAAAGTAAAGGTGAGATATAATGATTAACATTAAGTTTAAAATTTTCACTTCCTATATTGAAGATGATGATGATCTAAAAGGTGAGTATGGGTATTTTCAATTTTGTGTGGATGATAAAACATACGGAGAGTACAGAGAAGATATTGAATTGGATATACTATCAATGAATATTTATGACTGGTTCAGTAATTTTGTTCAAGCATTTATATTGCTTAAAAATAACAATATAGTTTATATCAGTGATGTAGAGACATCGGAAATATGGATAAAGATGATAACCGATAAGGAAAATATTCAAATTAGTGAAATCTATGCGAATAAACCTGATGGAAGTCACTCAGTTGAAACAGATATAAATCTAGATGAAAAAACTAAAATATGGGAAAAAACTGTAAAAGTTCAAGATTTTCAAAAAGAGTTAGTTTTGAAAGGAGAACAATATTTATCAGAATTGAAAAAATTAAACAGCGCAACGAATGAATACATTCAAAAATTAGAGATACAATTAAAAGAAATTAAATGACAGAAACATGCTTTTCTGATAAAGAACTTATAAAAATTCGAAAATAATTGATTGTGAATTTTTCAGGTCTAATATTTATGAAAATAAATTTGTTAATGTAGCTATAAAAAACACAAATTTTCAAAAAATGTTATTTTTCAAATTCAGTATTTAGCAATATTGATTTTTCAAATGCATCTTTGGATTCTTTGTAATATATTGATTGTTACTTTAAAGAAGTAATCGGGATTGAAAGTATTATTGCAAATGGTTTAATCCTAAAAAATTCTTTGAGTAATACTTATTTAAATGACGCTGAGAATATTAGAAATTATATTATAAAGAGTGGGCTTTTTTTAATTTCCAATAAAATGTTATAATTAATTGATTTTATAATTTAGCAAAATATATAAGGACGTGTTTCAATGGAAAAAATTTCTTCTCCCATCATACGTGAGATAAAATACAATGAGAAGGATTTAGAGAAGTTTGAAGATATAATTTGCAAAGAGGAAGATACTAATAAAAAGATTCTTCTAAACTATCCAACTGTATACATTATCAATGATAAAAAAAATAATGAAAAGTTTTCTGTTTATATAGGAGAAACTGCCGATATTAAACGAAGAACTATTCAACACCTTAATATTGATCCAAAAAAACATGTTGAGTGGGAAAAACTTTCAACATCAGAAACTTCTAAAATGCTTGTAATTGGTCATAATCATTTTAATAAATCTTTGACATTAGATATAGAGAATCGATTAATGTTATACTTATCCAGTGCCGATAAAGTTGATTCTTTGTATAACCGACGTATGAATGAACAGAATGAGTATTATACATCTAATGAATTAGATTCAATTTTTTCAAAAGTATGGACTGGTTTACGTAAAATAAATAAAGATTTATTTCCAATAGAAAGAATAATTAAAGACTCTGCTATTTTTAAAGCTTCACCTTTTCACAAATTAACAGACGAGCAAATTCGTGCAAAAGATTTTATATTATTAAGAATAATGGAAGCATTAACAAGAGAAAAAAAAGGACGACTAATTTTGGTAGCTGGTGAAGCTGGATCTGGAAAAACTGTTTTAATGAGTAGTTTATTTTATGAGTTAAGCCAACTAGAACAAAATGGTGATGAAAACATCATTTATAAAGATCTGACTAGCTTTTTACTAGTTAACCATGATCAGCAATTAAAAGTATATCAGCAAATTTCAAATAAATTAGGTATTACATCTAAAAAGAAATCTAACTTAGTTAGTAAACCAACAACATTTATAAATAACCATTCACCAGAAGAACCTGTAGATGTAGTAATTGTTGATGAAGCGCATCTGCTTTGGACGCAAGGAAAACAAGCTTATAGAGGAAAAAATCAACTATATGATTTATTAGAACGTGCCAAAGTTGTTGTTGCAGTTTTCGATCCGAATCAAGTGTTAACGACAGAACAATTTTGGGAAGCTGAAGAGTTAGCTAAATTACAGCATGAAACGATTCAAAACAATAACTATATTCTTCTTGCTAATCAATTAAGAATTAATTCAGATAAACAAACGGTAGAGTGGATTCGTTCGCTAATAGATGAACAGAAAATTAATGTCATTCCTCAAGATAAAAAAGGATACGATTTACAAATCTTTGACAGTCCTGATGAATTACATAAGGCAATAAAAGAAAAAGCGAAAAATCAAAATGCAGGAATTTCAAGAGTCATTGCAACGTTTGATTGGGATTATGTTAATAAGAAAAAGCCTGAAAATGAAGACTATTGGAATGTCAAAATTAATGGTTGGTCACTTCCATGGAATTTACAGCTTCCTCAAACGAAAGAACAGAAGATAAAAAATAGAAATTTATCTTGGGCTGAACAAGAACAGACGATAGATGAAGTTGGTTCAACATTTACAGTTCAAGGATTCGATCTTAACTATGCAGGCGTTATTATTGGTCCTTCAGTAAAATATAGGAATAATAAAATTGTCTTTGATAGAGAAGGTAGCAGAAATAAGAAAGCTACTCAAAAAAGAAAATTAAAAGATAATAGCAAAGAATATTTTTCTGATACTCTGCTTAAAAACGAACTTAATGTACTCCTGACTAGGGGAGTTAATGGACTATATATTTATGCAGTTGATAAAGAGTTGCAACAAGCATTGGTAAATGCAAAAAAAGAAATGAGTGAAAATAATAATGAATGAAACTAAAAATAGTATGCAAAAGATTAAAGCGTTTCGTGATGATCGTGACTGGCGTCAGTTTCATAATGAGAAAGATTTAGCCATTTCAATTTCACTCGAAGCTTCTGAGTTGTTAGAACTATTCCAATGGAAAACATCTGAGGAAGTAAAAGCTTCAAAAATAGAAAGAATCAAAGAAGAACTTGCAGATATATTGATTTATTCATATATGCTAGCTGATAATCTTGATTTTGACATAGATGATATAATTGAAGAGAAATTATTCAAGAATAATATTAAATATCCAATTAATAAAAGTAAAGGTACAAAAAAAAAGTATACTGATTTCAATTAAGATGATAAACTAGGAACACTCTAATTAGTGAGCCTAGTTTATTTTAATTTTATGTTCTCAAAACTTCACTCGAAACCTTCCTCTCCCCATCCAACTTCCGAACCTTCTCCTCCTCAATCTCCATCAACCTTATAAACTCCTCAAAAAAAGCATGAAACAAATGCCCACAAGCATAATACTCCTTCACAACCTTTTTTTTATTAATCGGCCCTTTCCGAAACTGAAAAAAATGATCCAACACAGCAAGCGGCTCTTCCCAAGACTGCAACCGATCCAACGTATGCTGCAAATCCGTAATATCCTGATAAGGAATCACCTTTAAACTCTGACCTTCTTTTTTCATAACCCAATTCCTCCCTTTTTAAAAATACTCTTAAAACCATTAACACGAAGCGCTGAACACTATCATCCAACGCCTCATATACGTAACTCATCTATCTGCGCATTGACTCGGGCAACTATTAAACAAACCAGTGATAAAAACGACTTACAGATGATTTTTCCAAGCCTCGTGATGTTTCGATCACTTTCTTCTCAAAGCAAAACAAAAAACGCTATTGTAGTTTTCGTGAACTATCAATACCGTCATCAATCTCCTAGATAAAGCCCAAACCTTCCAAAAAATACAAAATCCCAACCAAAAGTTTCCAGACAGACTAGAAAATCCCAGTAAAATTAGGTACAATAAAAAGAGTTAGTGCTTTTGTGCTAGCAATTGGCAACTTGTATAGATAGTTTGTGCTGTCTATGCAAGGCTTCATCATGTGATTGCTGTCAGATGATGAAGTGCTTTTTTATTTTGCACCATCCCGACTGACCAAAAGGCAGAGTGGATGATGCAAAGTACAAGGTGAACGAAGTGAACGTTGTTTCCTTGTCTTATATCTATAATTGATCATTTGCTTTACTTTGAACGAAACCTCCTTTCACCAGATTTGTAGAATAGAAAAAAACGATATCAGGTAACCTCACCCAATATCGTTTACAATAGTCCAAAGAATCATCTACCACTTATTTAAAGTAACCTAAAGAGAATCCAAGAAACCTATAGAAAAATAGGCAAACTTTAGGTACAATGAAAGAAGCTAGTACATGTTGCTAGCACTATTGGCAACTTGTTTGGGCAGTTTGTGCTGTCATTACAAGGCTTCAAATGCTTGGTTGCTGCCAGGCTTTGAAGTGCCAATTTATTTTTATATTCAGATTTGAACAGTTCATGTTGATATGAACTGTTTTTTATTGGACATCACAGCGATTGCTTGAAGAGCTGATGATACGCAATACTTAGCGACTGAAGAGAGAGAAGTTTCCCTCGTTCTATTCTACCTCTTAAGTATATCCGAAAAGACTACGAACACGCAACATAATTTTTCTTACAAATACGATTAAATAACACTCAAAATCGCTCCCTTATATATAAGGAAAAATAACAAAAAAATTTTTTAAAATCAAAAATCATAGCAATGATTTAAGGAATAAAATGTACCGACTTATAGTCGTTTTATCGATATTTATTGTCTTGAATTATTTACTTTTAAGGTTTGATGTGATAATGTTGGTTAAAAATAAGAAAAATTATATGGTCAGGAATCAATACTATTTAAGTCTGAAAAGGATTAATCATGAAAAAATTGAGTATCGTTACAACCTTTTTAATCTTGTTGATTATTTTTGTAGGGTGTTCAAAGAACATAGAGGAGAATGATACAAACATGAAAAGTGGAGAAAGTTTTGCACACATACGTCATTTAATAGGAACTATAACCGCTATTAGGGAAGAATCACTTATTGTGAATACAGCAACAGAAATAAGTTCTAAACAAACATCTGATGATCTAGATATTCCTAAAGGAAGTGAAATTTACATTTTTATTCCTTTTAAAGAGATTCGAGAGGATGTTTTGAAAAAGGTAAAAACGAATGAGAAGGTAAGAATTTCATATTCTAATATAGCTATAACAAATGGCGTTTATACGTTAACGATTGTAGAAGATAGTCAAATTACGAAAGAAAACTAAACTAGATAGGGATAGTAGGAACTAAGAAATGAAAGGCTACTATTATTTAAATGAGTGACAATTGATTTACTTTAATACGAAACAAAAAACTGTACAAGTAGCGTATGTAGAATTCGCTACTTGTACAGTTTTCTATGTGCTAAAACATCAAATCCGTTTATAAATAATCGGTCTATCAAATCCAAACACTCGTTTATCACCATTAAACAGTTCCTCTTTTATGACCAATGCCTCATCAGATAGCTCTTGCTTTAAGATAAACGCTGTTGTTTTTGTAAACATGCTATGTGATTCGCCAGTAAACGTACCATCATGTTCCGTATAATGCAATGGCTCAAATTTGTCAGATTCTGAGAGATCAGAAAAATCAATGTCTTTTAGTGTATCAAATTTCGCATTCATTAATTCTTTTGGCACAGTGATTGATTTTAATACTACATCACCAGATTCATCCGTTGAAAACAGAAAAATATCTGATTTGAATTTCTCCTTATTTTTCAACGTATAGTAACTTTCTTCATGCAAAAATACCCCATCGAAATCCTTTGGACGATTCACAATCAGATCATTTAGAAGCGTATTATTGTGAATTGCAAAAGGAAACTGCGCTTGTTCCTCTTCCGATAGAGACTGAAACTGCTCACTATTATCGAAACGTCCACTTAATAATTGAATAACCTTCTTTAAATTTTCCATATAATTCACTCAGCTTTCTTTATACTTGCCATTATAGAATCATTCCTTCTTTTCTATTTTATCAAAACAGTGAAAGAGAAAAAAGAGACGAGAAAATAATTAAAATAAATCTATACTCTTGTTTTAAAATTTCTTTCCTTATAAAGGTTGATACATCTCATTTTAACGTAACGAACGTTCTATTTTTAAGTTGAAATCCTATCATCCGCACTTAAAATTGTCAATTTCTTTTTTAAGTGGTGGTGTTTTTGCCTTGGTAAATGGCGGGCGAGTAAATCCTTCCATTATTTTCTTTCCGTACACGTAGTTAATTTTTATTTAATATAATAAATGTATTGTTTTAAAATAATTGAAATTAATATATTTTGTGATATATTTAAGCTTATTCTTATTTAGAAAGGCTGAAATGAATGAAAAAAATTTCTACAATTATATTGATCAGTTTTTTGTTGCTATCTAACAGTATAGAAGCAATGGCAGAAGAATTTAGTGGTGAAAAAGAACAAACTCAGTTACCTGCTGATCCGAGTATAGAAATAACTGATTCCACAGAAAACTTCAATGATATACAAGAAAACGAAAAAAATGAGGAGACTAGTGATGATCAGTTTTTGTCAGATCAAGTCAACTACAATGCTGATAATAATATTTTAAAAGATACAGACACTGCTACTCGTAGTCTAGGTGGAGTAACGGGAAGATGGTTCGTTATCAATGGACAAAACATGTTTTTCAGTCCTACAATAAATGTAGTGAAAGACAGTATTGCCCCAATTTCATTTTCTAAAATAATTTCTCAAAATTCTGGTTCAAGTATAAATTTTTCTGAAACAATTATATTTTCAGATACAATAGCTATACAGTCTCTACCAGAAGTGACAGTCCCCACCAACACTACATATTCTATTGAATATTCAGTAGATAAATCAACTTTTGATAGTATACCACCTACTGATATTACTCAATTAAAAGGAATAAAAGTAACATTTTCTAAAATGGCATCCTCAGAACGTGTTGAAATAAAAAATACAGCCACGGTTGTCTGGGAGAATACAAAATCAGGAATAAATGAATTAGCACAATTCTTTGAAGACGGTCGTCTAAACAGTACAGTCTCTTTTGATAGTTACCGTATGGTTACAGCGGTTTATGTAGATGAGCTTGGTAATTATCTAATAGACCCAAAAGTGCTATATGGAGAGTTAGGACAAGATTATACTACTTCTGAAGTAATAATTCCCAACTATAAATTAATATCATTTCCTCAAAATGCAACAGGTAAATTTTTAGATGAAGATCAAGTCGTAACTTATATGTACGAAAGAATAGATGGAGCACCTGTTATTGTTAATTACACTGATACTGAAGGAAATGAGCTAGCCCCAAGTGAAACGTTGACTGGTAAAGTTGGTTTATCATATGAAACACTTGCTAAAAATATTTCTGGTTGGACATTAACAGAGGTACCAGAGAATGCCAAAGGAACCTTTAGTGAAAAAGCACAGACCGTTACGTATGTGTATGATCGATCGGAAGCAAGTCCAATAACTGTTCAGTATGTTGATACTGAAGGGAATGAATTAGTTCCAAGTGAAGTCTTGACTGGCAAAGTAAGTTTACCATATGAAACAGCTGCTAAGACTATTTCTGGTTGGACATTAACAGAGGTACCAGAGAATGCCAAAGGAACCTTTAGTGAAAAAGCACAGACCGTTACGTATGTGTATGATCGATCGGAAGCAAGTCCAATAACTGTTCAGTATGTTGATACTGAAGGGAATGAGTTAGTTCCAAGTGAAGTCTTGACTGGCAAAGTAAGTTTACCATATGAAACAACTGCTAAGACTATTTCTGGTTGGACATTAACAGAGGTACCAGAGAATGCCAAAGGAACCTTTAGTGAAAAAGCACAGACCGTTACGTATGTGTATGATCGATCGGAAGCAAGTCCAATAACTGTTCAGTATGTTGATACTGAAGGGAATGAGTTAGTTCCAAGTGAAGTCTTGACTGGCAAAGTAAGTTTACCATATGAAACAGCTGCTAAGACTATTTCTGGTTGGACATTAACACAGGTACCAAAGAATGCCAAAGGAATCTTTAGTGAAAAAGTACAGACCGTTATGTATGTGTATAAGAAAGAAAAGGAAGCTATAAAAACTCCTAATGACGGTATTTCAGATAAAAATAGCACATCTAAAAACCTAAGTAGTGTGTCTACTCAACAAAAAAAGGATAGTCATAAACTACCACTTATGGGAGAAAGAATAACTTCATTAAGTACAGTAGGAGTTATCGGGCTACTATTATTCTCAATTTTTTATTTCTATAAAAGAAAATCAAACATATAAAAGTACAATCAATCATAAAAATAAACGCTAAGGAGTAAAATTCTTAGTGTTTATTTTTATGATTCAAGTCTATGAACGACTATACTTCCCGAAAAATAGCAAAGAGATACATTATATCACTCTTTTATTTGGTTTCAGTGTACAGAAAATGACCATTTTCTGTACACTTATTTATACTAATTAAATGCCAATACTATAGACTCGCCAGTATTTCCTTTTATGTCCTGATTAATTAAGTGAAGAATGGAACCTGACTCCTGTTTAGGAATAACTATCACAAAGTTTCCAGACTCATTTGTTGGTACTTCCATAATCAAATCTCGATTAGCAGTCACCAACCTAATTTTCGAATTGAATTCTCCGTTCCCACGGATAGTTGTTCCATCAATAGTAGAATCAATCTCACTAACTCTAATTTTTTCTGGAGCTATTATATCTGTATTAATCAATTTTATATTCGACAAGTACATAGCTGTATTATTACGACCAAACCAATTATAGTAGGTCATTTCTGAACCTAAATGAATATTTTCTAAACTACTATTTTGAGCGGTATAGTTTAGTGCCTTTCTTACTTTCTGTTTAGCAATCTGTTTCTCTTTTTTCATTGATTGCCCAATCCCATACCTAATTACTTGTTCACTATATTCAGTTGGATTAGGATTCCATGAATCAAAAGATAACTCATATTGTTGTCCTTTAATTAGTTCGACTTCCTGCCCAATGTAACCTGCAGATTTTTCCCACTTTTTATAAAATTTCAGTCCACTATTATCAACTGAAATAGCAGAAGTAATCTCTCCTCTAGAACGTTTCATCACAAACTCATAAGAATTTGATTCCCAGTTGTCAGTGAAATCAACCCCATTGTTACTTAACTTCCATGATTCAAAACTTGATTCAAATTGATTTCGCTTGAATTCTGTATTTACTAATAAATTCTTGGTCTCTGCCAACTCAGAACGTAGACTATTCATTTGTGAAACTGTATCTAAAAAAGAAGTTACTTTATTAGTATAGACTTCTCCGCCTATACTAATATTCTCCGCATGACCTGAACCAATAACTTCTAATTGATCCTTATAGCCTAAAGAAGCTTCATACATTTTATTTTTTGCAACAGGCGGAATAAACCAATCGGCTGTTCCATGAATAAACAACTTGGGAATATTTGATTTCGCGACTGCATTAAGAGGTGATATAGCATATAAATCAATTTTCAACGTTGGTTTTACATAATTTTCGTTGAGTGAATCAATGATTTGACTTTCACAATCATACCAGTCTATAGAATTTACCATAGGGATATACTGCAACTTGGAAGTAATTAAGCGAGAAACATCACGAGCTTGTTGCTCCATTGAGGAATAACCACAATCCTCAATCAGAGCCTGAACATTCTTGTGTGGAATTTCTTGAGACATCATAACTGTTGCAGCCCCCATTGATACACCTAATAGAGTTATTTTCTGATTAGGCTTTTCTGCAAGTTCTTGATCAATCCATGCATTAATATCATTTTTTTCATAAGCACCAAATGTAATATATGCTCCTTCGCTCTGACCATGAGAACGTGCATCTGGAATTATCAGATTATAACCCAAATTATATAGCAATTCTGCTTCCTTCATAATATTTTTAGCGTTAGAACGATAGCCATGTTGAACAACTGCAGTTTTATTCGCTTTATTGTCAACATAATAAGCATGTAGTTTTACATTAGCTCCGGTGGGCTCATCATATACTGTTAAGTAACGTTCACTCTTCCCATTGACCTTATCAAACCATTCACTTTCTTCACTGCCACCAATCAAACCAAAAAGCTTAGCAATATCAATAACAGTATTATCTTTTTTAACTGTAACATCAAAAACTAAAGCGGAAATCAACCTATTTACCGTCGATCCAAAGTTTCGAGCTTCTGGATTAGCATTTTCCATTAGATATTGTTCAATATCATTGACTAACTCTTGCTCATCTTTTGGGAGTTGTTGTCGCTCATTTTCTGTTTTAGCTTCGAATTGTTCTTTTACTTCAATAGACTTGGAGAAAGTACTACTTCTCAATTCATTCATTGGTATTGACTGTTCTTGGTCAATCACCATTGTCTCCGCAGCTACTATACTTGGTGTACATACCGTAAGCATACATAACAAACCTATCATTGCTTTAATTCCTTTTTTCATCGTGTTCTCCTTTTTGTTAAATAATTCTAACTAAAAGATATCATTTTCAATGATAAACAACAAGGAACTTTTTTATATCACTAGATTTACTCTTTTTATCAAAAGAGAAAAATAAATTTTTTTGATAAGCCATGTAAAATACTGCATTGTTTTGTGAACTTCATTTTAGTTTACTGACATTTTCTTATTTAGATAGCTTATATTATTTCGGTTTATTTTGCAGTTAGGAAGTTTCCGCTATTTATCGAGGCAAAAACAACGCCATTTAAAAAGGAAATTGACAACTTAAAATCCACGGACACCATACCATTTCTTAACATCAATTAACCTATAATTTACATAAAAGTGCGGATAAATTTACATTTAATGGGTAGTATTATCAGTGTAATAACAAAAAGGAGGAAGAAAATTCACATGAAAAAGAACGTTCTATTTGGACTCACACTATTAGCCTCAATTGGATTCATGACTGCCTGCGGATCAAACAAAGCAGTTTCTGCAAAAGCCGATGGTATGCCAGAAAAGATAACGATTGTTACAATGCCAGATGAAAATAATCCCGAAGCTGGCGGTAAAAATAAAAAATTTCAAGAAGATATGAGCAAAGCATTAGGTGTTGAAGTGGATGTAATGGAAGGAGCAGATTACGCAGTAGGGATCGAAGCGATGAAAAATAAAAAGCTAGATGTTTTATTAGTATCCCCAATGAGCTATTATCAAGCCAAAGAACGCGTAGAGATAGAACCAATCGTTACAACATCTTCCGCTGGAAAAGAAGCTTATCGTACGGTTTTTATTACCAAAAATAACAATGACAAAATCAATAAGTTGAAAGACTTGAAAGGAACTAATTTCGCCTTTGTTGATCCTGCTTCCTCATCTGGTTATCTCTATCCAAAGTATGAATTGGTCAAAGAACTTGATTTAGAGCAGGAAAAGGTCGAAGAACCAAATTATTTCTTTAAAACAGTAGCTTACTCAGGCAAACACGATTCAAGTGTTATGGGGGTTGCTAAAGGAGATTATGAAGCGGCTGCAGTTGCTGCACAAGTCTTACAATCTATGGATGATGCAGGCTTAGTCAAAAAAGATGAGTTGAAAATCATTGGTGAAACGCAAGAAATTCCAAATGCAGCATATGTTATGAGAAAAGATTTGCCAGAAGAATTGAAGAAAAAAATCAAAGATTTCTATTTAAATTATGATGATAAAGAATACTTTAAAGCGTTCTACAAAGATGATTCAGTGAAGTTTGTTGAGGCTCATGACACAGACTATGAATCAGTAAAAGAGATGATGAAGGTCTTGGGAATAGAGGGAGAAAAATAATGACATTATTAGAAATCAAAAATGTTAGCAAAGAATACAAAACAGGGCAAAAAGCATTAAATGACATTTCTCTTTCAATCAATAAAGGTGAATTTGTTGTCATCATCGGTCCGTCTGGAGCAGGGAAATCAACACTGATCCGTGTCATCAATCAATTAGTTTCTCCAAGTTCGGGGGAGGTCTTGTTTCATCAACAAAACATCACAGAAGCTAAAGGAAAGAAATTGAGAGAATTGCGTTCACATATCGGAATGATTTTTCAGCATTACAATTTAGTGGAAAGAACAAATGTGTTGAAAAATGTCCTTCACGGAAAACTCGGGCAGGTCTCTTTTTTTACAAGTGCATTTGGTCGATACTCACAAGAAGATCGGCAAATGGCGATGGAATTATTAGCACAAGTCGGGTTACTAGACCAAGCTTATAAAAGGGCAGATGAACTCTCCGGGGGACAAATGCAACGAGTGGGTATTTGCCGAGCATTGATGCAAAATCCTGCGTTAATTTTGGCAGATGAACCAATTGCCTCTCTTGATCCAAAATCATCAGAAATCGTGATGACTCAATTAAAAGAAATAACCGAGTCAAGAAACATGACCAC
Organism: Enterococcus sp. 12C11_DIV0727; assembly: GCF_002148425.2. Taxonomy (NCBI): domain Bacteria; kingdom Bacillati; phylum Bacillota; class Bacilli; order Lactobacillales; family Enterococcaceae; genus Enterococcus; species Candidatus Enterococcus lemimoniae. Next base: position 3,369,977 of record NZ_CP147248.1, read on the forward strand.
GATTGTCAATTTACATCAAGTGGATGTTGCTAAAAAGTATGCGACGCGCATTATTGGCGTAAAAAAAGGTGAAATTGTTTTTGACGGAACGCCAGTTGAGTTGACAGAAAAAAAAATCGAACAGCTTTATAACAATGAGTCTGTTCCATCAATCAGTATAGAAAGCCCTGCTATGATCCTAGCACAGCAGGAGGAGCATGTGTATGGATAATCCAGGATCAATCGTCTTAGCACAACAAAAAAGCTTAAAAAAACGTGTAACGGTGGCACTATTAAGTGTTATCGGAATATATTCTTTCGTTTATTTGCAAGTAGATCCTATAACACCGCTTTTGACGTTGCCTAATGTGTTCCTGTTTTTTGGTGAAAATTTTTTTCCACCAAACTTCAATGGTTTTTCTAGCTATATCTCATTGATCGTACAAACATTGTTATTTGCAGTAGTTGGAACCTACATTTCCGCAGTTTTATCATTTGTTTTTGGACTGCTAATGGCTGAATCAATCAATCCAATTGCACCTGTAAGAATTGCTATTCGATTTATTGTCTCATTTATTAGAAATATCCCTATATTAGTCTGGGCCTCGTTGTTAGTGTATATCTTTGGCATTGGCAACATGGTTGGATTAATTGCGTTGATTCTTGCCACATTTGGTTTTTTGACGCGCTCATATGCAGAAGAAATGAATAATATTGCAGATAGTAAACTAGAAGCATTAAAAGCAACAGGGGCAACCCCTGCACAATTACTTGTTCATGGTATTATTCCTGCTTTTTTTCCTGCTTGGATCAATTGGACTTTTTTTTCATTTGAAATCAATATTAGGGCATCAAGTATTTTAGGAATGGTAGGTGCTGGAGGGATTGGTATTATGATTCAAACGAATATTCGTTTGTTTAAATACCAAGAAGCCATGGCACTGATTATCATTCTAGTCATACTAGTATTATTAACGGAATTTTGTGTAAATAAACTTAGAAAGTGGATTTTATAGGAGGAAATGGGCGAATGGATAGAATTCCTTTAGTAAAGCCAAAAGATAAAATCAGAAACCTTGTGATTTGGGTAGCTGCGCTCTTATTATTTGGAATTAGTGCGTCATTATTAGATTTGGACATGGGCACTTTTTTATCGAGATTGGGTCAATCAGGTGAGGTAATCCGTCATTTTTTAACACTGGATATTTCGGATATTGGGAGTATTTTGAGTGAGTTAGTATTGTCTTTATCAATGGCGGTAGCGTCACTGATCTTAGGGGCAATTTTGTCCCTGATACTTGCCTGTTTGGGTGCAGATAACATTGCACCAGCACGCTTTGTGTCAGTAAGCATAAAAGCAGCCATATCCATTATCAGGGCGATCCCAGCACTTGTGTGGATTTTAATGATTGTTGCAAGTTTAGGCTTTGGTCCACTATCAGGTGTGATTGGAATGATGTTTCCAACCGTTGGGTACTTAACAAAATCATTTATCAGTAGCATAGAAGAAGTTCCAGTTCAGGTGATTGAAACCATGCGGTCAACAGGCGCGAATTGGTTTCAATTGATACAAGAAGGCATTTTACCGAATGTATCGAAATCGTTCCTCAATTGGTTAGCGATTCGTGTTGAAGGAAATGTAGCTGAATCAATCTCACTTGGAATGGTTGGAGCTGGAGGAATTGGCACACTACTGACAAGAGCCATTGGTGGGTATCAGTATGGAAAAATCACATTTATATTTTTAGTGATTTTTGGGACAATGTTTACAATAGAAATGTTTGTGACACGAGCCAAAAGAGCTATTTAAAGAAAAGGAGACAACGCATGTATTATCAACGATTGCCTTTAGAAACAACCTATAATACGAGAGATTTAGGTGGCATACCAACAAAAAATGGCCAAATGGTTACCTGGAAAAAGTTATTTCGCAGCGATGATGTAAGTCAGTTAAGCACTACTGATAAGCGATTTTTAGAAGAATACGGTGTAGGGGTTGCAATAGATTTACGTAGCCATCGTGAACGAGAAGAAAAAAACTATTCTTTAGAAGACTCGTTTATTAAAACGTATCATATCCCGTTTATGATTGAAGAAAATTTGGTGAATCAGAACGCGTTGCAAATACAAAAAGTAGCGAAAGAGATCACGCTGTATGATCTATATAGTACATTTATTTTTGAACAACAAGCGGTTATCAAAGAATTGTTTACGATTATTTACAATAGTTCTGATCAAGGTATTTTATTTCACTGTGCCGCTGGAAAAGATCGAACAGGCATTTTGGCCGTCTTGATTTTAGGCTTATTAGATGTCGAGGATTCGGATATTATAGCCAATTATGAAACCTCTTATACATTTTTATCCGCAAACCAAGCATTAGTACCACCAAAAGGATTTGAACACCTAATGGAGTCAGATAAGAAAAATATAGCTACTTTATTACCTGAGATAAAGAAAAAATATGGGACTATTTATGATTATTTACAGGAATGTGGCCTATCTGAACAGATGTTATTAGAAATACGGGCACGCTATACACAATGTGTTTAATATAGACCATTATCTTTTAAACGTATTCATGTTTTGCCAAGAAAAAAAACGCTGAAATCAACCGTAATAGGCTGATTTTCAGCGTTTTTATCTTGGATTTTATTTGAAAATAGAACAGCGAAAATGTTCAATGGCAACGACCAAAAGTCAAGGACTAATATAAGGAGCGCTATAGTGACCTGTTAATTGTTGGTTTGGTGTTAATAGATGTTTATCAATCAACAGGATCAACAAAATAAATAGTATTATCTTTTATGGAGATAGATCAGATAGTATTTTTTGTATTTATTACGTTGATAACATGAAAAGTATATTTATTTTTCATGAAAAATGCGATATAATATATTGTATTTTGAAGAAAGAAGGATGAAAAAATGAAAAGAACAGCACTCTCAGTATCACTTTTGACGTTTACAGCTATTTTAGCCGTAGGCTGTACATCAAATAAAAGTGCTAGTGACACATCAGAAAAGAAAGACGCTACAACTGAATCAACAACACAGGCAAAAAAATCTGAACATATTGATTATGATGATCAAGAAGATTGGGAATTTTCTGCTGGGAAGATGCAGTCACCGATTGATATCGTTACTAAGAAAGCTGAATTGATGACACCAGATACTGGAACAATCACAATTGATTATGGAAAAGATATTACAAAAGCTGAAAATAACGGCCATAGTATCCAAATCACTGATGGTGGTACATCTGTGATTAATGGACGAAACTTTACCTTAAGTCAATTTCATTTCCATGCGGAAAGTGAACATACTGTCGACGGTAAACATTATCCAATCGAAGCGCATTTTGTGAATACTGCCCAAGATGGACGAATTGCAGTTATTGGAGTATTCTTCAAGGAAGGCGCTGAAAATAAAGGCTTTCAAGAGGTTTTGGATGACGTAAACAATGATAAAAAGGATCCAATTACTGACTTAGATGATATGATCCCATCCAATAGAAGCTATTATCATTATCTAGGTTCATTAACGACACCTCCATTGAATGAAAATGTAGAATGGTATGTGATGAAAGAACCTGTGGAAGTATCTTCAGCTCAAATCGAAGAATTCAAAAAATTATATTCTCATAATAATCGAGAAGTTCAACCGTTGAATGATCGATCAATTTTAGAGCATGATGAATAAATGAAATGTGGTTTGCAATAATTAGAAGTTGAAGAACGAGCCATGATGGTGTTTATCATCATGGTTTTTTATGTTAGAGTGAATAATCTAATGGAAATTTAACAGTTGTTTTTATTTTTTACAAAGAAGGGATGGCACCAAAATGAAAAAGAAGGGTTATCTAGTCTGTTTGTTACTACTGTTAATAATCAGTTGTGTAATAGTTACTGCCTGTAACAAAACAAAAGCTCAGACGCAAAATAGCGAAGCAACGAAGCGTAAAAATCAGGCGTTAAGCAAAGAAACAATTGAATCATCCAATAAGAAATTAAGCGAAAGGAATGCAGATTCATTCTCGTTAGATCTGAAAAATGCGAGTGTAGAAAGACTTTACGAAACTTTTAATGGTCCGAATGCAGATGAGATTATCACTCTTTTAGAAATGGATCATGATGATTCAGATAGAATTTTAGTAACGACGGATGGGACGATAATAACGGGGCAAATTAGAGATGAAAATGGTAGGAACGTTGATTCTAATACGGATAAAAATAGTATAACGGTGAAAGAGCTTAAAGATTTAGTTCTAAAACACAAAGAAAAGATAGATGAATTAGCAGCAAAAGATAGTTCGTTAGAGTAGTTCACTAACGGGCAAATGGGCTCGGTTTTTTTACTAGATAAGACGGATGTTTAAGGTCATACAAAAAATGAGTTTTAGGTGTGAACATTAATACATTGATAGGATGGTGACGAATACATATATGCAAAAGAAACGGTTAAAAAAAGAATTATTTAGTTGCTCACTCTACCTCTTGATTCCATTGATATTGGGTGCAGTAGCAAGCATCTGGATTAAAGTATCAATTCGAACTATCGTAGCGATCCTTTATGGCATCATGCTTGTTTTTATGTTCCCGTCAGATGTTTTTTTTAGTTGTACATTGGATTACAACATAAAATCAGTTAATCCAAGTTACAAACATGAAAAACCAGATTATATCGGTGGTACTAAACAACAGTTACTTCATTTTACTTTAGTGGCTTTTGGATTAGTCGTTTGTTTGTTGCTTATGTTGCTAGATTGATTTCTGTTCCAAAAAAGATGAGAAAGAAGGAAAAGCGATGATAGAAATAAAAAAAATTAGCCTAAATGACCTAGTAGCATTACAAACATTAAGCATCAAAACTTTCACAGATACTTTTGCGAAAGACAATACGCCAGAAGATTTAAAAGACTATCTTGATCAAGCGTATACAGAAAAAAAATTAACCAGTGAGCTTCAAAATAAACAGTCAGAGTTCTATTTTATTTATTCAGATGATCAACTTGCTGGATATTTAAAACTCAATGTAAATGATGCACAGACTGAAACGATTGAGGAAAATGCGCTAGAAATCGAACGAATTTATATCGATTCAGATTTTAAAAGACTAGGACTTGGCAAAATGCTTTACAGTAAAGCGATAGAGCGAGCGAAGGCGTTAAACAAGACCGCTATTTGGTTAGGTGTTTGGGAGCGTAATTTTTCAGCGATGAAATTTTATCATAAGATGGGATTTACTCTGGTTGGAGAGCATTCCTTTTATATGGGAGAAGATGAACAGACGGATTTGATTATGAAGAAGAAGCTAAACTAATCATTTTGATGTTGAAAACGATATTCTTTCAAGCAAAATAAACCTAAAAATCCCCCAACAACCTGTATAATAAAAACATATGGATTGTAAGGGGGATGATCATGAAAGACGGCCTATACTACGCAACACAATTTCGAGAAAAAAAGCTAAGTGTACTAGAGTGGATCGATGAACGAGCGCAGCAAGTAAAAAAGTTAAATCCTGAACTCAATGCATTTGTCGATTGGGATGCAGAATCAGCAAAAAAACAATACGAAGCTAGAGGAGCTGAAACGGGTCCTTTTTTTGGCTTACCTATTCCTTTGAAAATGTTAGGCCAAGACAAAGCAGGAATGAAATCAACTTCTGGTTCTCGTTTGTTTACAGAAAACCGTGCGAGTTCAACCGATAATTTTGTGAAAGGGTTAGAACGATTAGGCTTGATTCCATTAGGGAAAACCAATGCGCCAGAGTTTGGCTTCAAAAATATTTCTGATCCGACGATTTACGGACCAGCGAGAAATCCTTGGAATCTTGATTATTCACCTGGCGGTTCTAGTGGTGGAGCGGCGGCAGCTGTTGCTAGTGGCTTGTTTCCAATTGCTGGAGCAAGTGATGGCGGCGGTTCGATTCGAATTCCTGCTTCTTTTAGTGGACTGATTGGATTAAAACCTACACGTGGCAGTATGCCAGTTGGGCCTGATGGCTGGCGTGGTTGGCAAGGAGCTTCGATTGATTTTGCTTTGACCATTTCGATGAGAGATACCGAAACGTTATTCTATCATTTACGCGGAACCGAAAAAGCAGCACCTTATCAAGCACCAAAAGCGGAATGGGAACATCAATCAGCCACAAGGAAACCAGTTTTGAAGATCGCCTTTTTAACGGAATCACCCGTCGGAACGACCGTTTCAGCGGAAGCAATAAAAGCAACACACAATGCAGCAACATTTTTAGAGCAACAAGGGCACGAAGTCACCGAAATCTCGTATCCAGTCAATGGACGTCAATTGATCGACAGTTACTATTTAATGAATGGCGCAGAAACGGCAGCTATGTTTGAAGGGATACAGCAAGCGATTCAGCGGCCCGTTACAAAAGCTGATATGGAATTAATGACTTGGGGCATTTACCAATATGGTTTACAGATCCCTGCAAGTCAGTATACGAAATCACTTCAACTGTGGGATCAAGCGGCATATAAAATGGAGCAATTATTCGAGGAATACGATTTATTATTAATGCCGACCGCCGCTGATGTAGCACCTAAAATCGAGGCAGAACTGCAGAGCGATCAGATTCGTAAAGATTTATCACAAGCGGAGTCACTTTCCGTTATACAGTTGCAACACTTAATCTATGATATGTTTGAAAAAAGTCTGACGATCACGCCATATACTCAATTGGCTAATTTAACGGGACAACCTGCAATCAGTTTACCTACTCATGTAGCAGCATCAGGTTTACCGATAGGTATTCAATTTATGGCTTCCAAAGGTCGAGAAGATATATTATTTCAAGTTGGAAAGATGTTTGAACAAGAGCAAAAATTCTTATTACCAAAATATTATCGTGAATCATAGGAGGTTCAAATGAAGAAAGTATTCGCTAGTTTTAGTATTGTTGCCCTAAGTTTAGTGCTCGTTGCGTGTGGTGGAACAAAAGAGCAGACCGCTGGAAAAGATGAAAGCTGGACAAAAGTAGAAGAAGAAAAAAAAATAACAGTTGCAACCTCAGGAACGCTATTCCCGTCATCTTACTATAATGATGAAAACAAATTAACGGGTTATGATGTGGATGTCATCACCGAAGTTGCCAAACGGTTGGATGTTGATGTTGAATTTAAAGAATACAATGTAGATGGCCAAATCACGTCAGTGGATAAAGGTGAGTCGGATTTAGCAGCGAATGATTTTGGGTTATCAGGGGATAGAGGCAAAAAATTCATCTTATCTTCTCCAATCAAGTATTCATTTGACAGCATGATCGTCAGAAAAAGTGATGATTCCGGGATCGCGTCTCTTGAGGATTTAAAAGGAAAAAAAGCAGCTGGCGAACCCAATACCAGCTACATGAAAATCGCGGAAAAATATGGAGCAAAATTAGTAACGTATGATAACGCGACAAATGACCAATACTTAACAGATGTTGCCAATGGTCGGACAGATGTTATTTTAAACGATTATTATTTACAAAAAATGTCAGTGGGGGCGTTACCTGATATTCCAGTTAAAATCTTAGAAGATGTGTATTTCAATGCGAACTTTACTGGCTTTTTAATGAAAAAAGACAGTGTTGCCTTAAGTAAAAAGATTAATGAAACATTAAAAGCAATGGCTGATGACGGAACTATGAAAAAAATCTCTGAAACGTATTTCCAAACAGATGTTTCAGTGGAGCCGAAAGAAAAAGTGACAGAAAGTGTTTCAGCTGAATAGATGTATATACCAAAAATTGATTTTCAGTTAATGATCGACTCGATTCCCTTTCTGCTGACTGGTTTACCTTATACAATTGGCATCAGTATCGTGACGTTTTTGATGGGGAATGTTCTTGGTATTCTGTTGACAGTTTTAGGAATGTTACCTTCAAAATTGATCAAAGGTTTTGTCCGATTTTATATTTCGTTTTTACGTGGCGTTCCAGGTTTAGTTTTGTTGTTTCTTTTGTATTTTGGTCTGCCCTATCAATTAAGTGCATTAACTGCGGCTTGTATTTGTTTTAGTTTGACGAGCAGTGCGTTTATTGCTGAAATCTATCGTGGCTCGATTGCCGGAGTGGATGCAGGACAGTGGGATGCGGCGTATGCATTAGGGTTGCCGTTTGGTAAAGTGATGCGCAAAATTATCTTACCGCAAGCGTTTCGGATTTCGATTCCAGCTTTAGGGAATGTAGCGATGGACTTGTTAAAAGGCACGTCTTTAGCTGCGATGATCACGATTCCTGATATTTTTCAAAAAGCCAAAATCGTGGGTGGAAGAACTTTTGATTATATGACAATGTATATTTTAGTAGCGGTCATGTATTGGCTCCTATGCATTGCAATTGGTTGGGGTCAAAGCTGGTTGGAAAGACATTATATCAATCGTTATAAAGGAAAAACAGAAGTTAGAACGTAAAATAGACTGTGTAAGTAGTTAAGGAGAAGCTACTTGCACAGTTTTATTGTTTTTAGGGTGTAAAGACAAATAGGGATTACTATTCTTTTATTCACAAAAACCGAGTATAATTATTATAGCAAATCATTTTAAATAGAAAGTTGGAAAATGAATGGATCAGAAGGAAATAAAAGAGACAAGTCAATTTTTGGTAACGGAATATAAGGATAGCTTGATCAACGGATTTGTGGAAACACCTAGTCAGTTTATGATGCGCATGAACGTAGAGCCAAAAGTGGAAGCCTATTTGCGACCGTTATTAAATCAAGCGGAGCAAGAAGTTAAAAATAATACTAAATAATCGAGTAGTAATGTTTTAGGAGGAAAGAGGATGCTTGTTTATATTTGCTGTGCAGGTGGGATGACGTATAGTATGTTTTGCCAAAAAAATCGCAAAAGCGGCAGATCCTAACGAGGTTTATTTTGGGTCTCTGCATGATATAATTGCTGATTTTCAGAATTTATCTAACACCTATTCTATGTTGATTGCATATGGTGGAGAAGGCGAAATTAATAAAGTAAGCTTAGAACCAATCTTTAAACCATATGTGGATGGTGTATTTGTTTGTCCTCAAGTTCGTTATAAAACAGCAAGTTTACAAAAACTTCTTTTATCTTTAATTATTCCTTGTACGGATATCGATATGAAAACCTTTGGGAATATGAATGGAGAAAAAACATTAAGAGAGAGTTTAGATTTTAAGCAAGAAACTTAGTACGCTACTGATAGAAGTAAAGGTGCAATTTTTTTTAGCTTGCTACAATGCAAGCTTTTTTGCGTGAGTTTAACCTATTTTTAAGAGATAATACGCGAGAGAATCAAAATGACGATTTGCAGAAGGGGCTATTTGAAAAGGTACAAAAGTAAGAAGCCAATGATACGAAAACAGTAGGTTTTCATTTTTAGCATTGACAAAAATAAAAAGATACTCTATATTTATGATATCGATATCATAAAAGGAGAAAAAGATGGCAACAATCAAAGATGTCGCAAAAAAAGCTGGTTTATCGGTTTCGACAGTTTCACGTTTTTTGAATGATCATCCGTATATTTCAGATGACAAAAAAGAACGAATACAACAAGCAATGGATGAACTAAACTATGCGCCGAGTGCGATTGCAACACAACTTCGATCAAAAAAATGTACGACGATCGGTGTGTTGATTTCAAGAATCACGAATCCCTTTTTTTCTTATTTAGTGGATGCAATCGAAAAACAAGCAAAAGAATATGGCTACCAGCTGTTGATCATGCAAACGTATGATGATCCAAAAGCAGAGTTGAAAATGCTGGAGTATTTAAAACAACAAGTGGTTGCTGGCGTTATCATGACTTCTATTGAAAGCGATTCACAAGTAATTGAGGGGTATTCAAAATATGGCCCAATTGTCTTGTGTAATGAAAAGCTAGATGGAACAGGGATTCCAAACATTTCTACCAATCAAGAAGAAATCAGTTATGAAGCAACCAATTATCTGGTTCAAAAAGGGTATCGTAAAATCGCTTATTGTACCGGTGGGAATCTAACCATTGGTGGACATGGTCAGCGTCGAACGAAGGGATTTGAACGTGCACTTGCTGAACATAATTTACCTATCAAAAACAAATGGATTTTTAAACAAGTTCATAACATGGAAGATGGTCAAAAAGTAGCAAAAGAATTATTGGCTCTACCTAAAAAGGAGCGGCCAGATGCTGTGTTTAGTGGAAGTGACGAGGTTGGGATTGGAATTATCCAAGAAGTACTTCAGCAAGGATTGCGTGTACCAGAAGATTTGGCGGTATTAGGTTTTGATAATCAGCCAAGCACAAGTATTATTGCCGTCCCGCTAACTACCATCAATCAGCCAACAACCGCTTTAGGAATCGAAGCAACGAAATTAATAGTTGCGTTGATTGAGGGAACAACCTACAAAGTAAATAAACAAGAGCTTATTTTATCGCTAATTGAGCGTAAATCCACTTAGGTGGATTTATTCTTGCAAAAATATGATATCGATACCACAAATGGTGAAAGGATGAATAAATAGTGAATATAGAAATGAAAGACGAAAAATGGTGGGAAAAAGAAGTGATTTATCAGATTTATCCCAAAAGTTTTAAGGACTCAAACAATGATGGAATAGGTGATATTCAAGGGATTCGAGAGAAGTTGCCTTATTTGAAAGAATTAGGGATTACCATGATTTGGATCTGTCCGATATTTACGTCACCAATGGTGGATAATGGTTATGATATCTCTGATTTTGAAGGAATCAATCCTGAATTTGGCACTATGACTGACTTTGATCAACTGTTAGAAGAGGCGAATGAACTGGGAATCAAAGTGATTTTAGATTTAGTTATCAATCATACATCAGATGAACATCCGTGGTTCCAATCAGCATTAAAAGACCAAGAAAGTCCGTATCGAGATTATTACATTTTTAAAGAAGGGAAAACAGAACCAAATAACTGGCGCTCGATTTTTGGCGGTTCAGTTTGGGAAAAGCTGCCAGATGAAGAGGTCTATTATTTTCATGCCTTTGATAAAAAACAGCCCGATTTAAATTGGGAGAACCCAGCATTACGTCAAGAACTATACGGAATGATCAATCGTTGGCTAGAAAAAGGCATTGCTGGATTTCGGATCGATTCGATTACGTTTATCAAGAAGGATCAAGATTTTGCCAGTTTACCAGCTGATGGGGTAGATGGTTTAGCTTCTTGCAAAAGTAAAACCCGGAATCGGCCAGGGATTGACGTGTTTTTGAATGAACTGAAAAGAGAAACCTTTGAGAAATACAATTGTGTCACAGTTGGGGAAGCGCCAGGTGTTCCTTATGAGGAATATGGGGATTTTATTGGAGATGATGGCTATTTTTCGATGATCTTTGATTTTAATTATTCAGATATTGATGTGGAATCTGGTTCTGATTGGTTTAAACGAACGAATTGGACAACGAAGGAATTTAAAGAGAAATTGAAACGATCCCAAGAAGTCTTACAAGCCAATGGTTGGGGTGCTAATTTCATTGAAAACCACGATCAACCGCGTGCTGTCTCTAAATTTATCAAACCTAAGTACCAAACGGATGAAGCTGCTAAAGCGTTAGGTATGCTCTATTTCTTTTTACGAGGAACGCCATTTATTTATCAAGCCCAAGAGCTTGGAATGCAAAATGCGGAACGCAACAAGATCGATCAATTTAATGATATCTCAAGTATCGATAATTATCATCGTTCAATTCAAGAAGGCTTTACGCCAGAAGAAGCAATGGAGTTTGTCAATCAACGGAGCCGGGATAATACACGTACGCCATTTCCTTGGAATTATAGTCAATACGGAGGATTTTCAACGACGACGCCATGGCTTGCGATGACAGAAGAATATCCAAGTCGAAATGCACAGCAGAACCAAGTATTAGCACATTACAAAAAAATGATCGAACTTAGACAACAAGGAATAGTAAGTGATACTTTAACAAAGGGGACAATTATTTTCTTAGATAATGTGCCAGATAATATTGTTGCATATAAACGTGTATTTAAGGAAACTGAGGTATATTCATATACTAATTTAAGTGATACGGTGGAACTAATTCCCTTCGAAAAGAGAATGTTTGATTTACTTTTAAATTCTCATGATGATTTAGTAAACGAAGAAAATGAATTAAAGCTCCATCCTTATCAAAGTGTTTTATTTAAAAAAATAAATGAGGTGAGTGACAATGGCAATTAACTACAAACAAATTGGAGAAGAGATCATCGGTGTTGTCGGGGAAGAAAATATTACAGGGATCACCCATTGCGCGACACGTTTGCGTCTAGAAGTAAAAGACCGAGAATTAATCGATGATAAAAAAATCGAAAAAATCGATCAAGTAAAAGGAGTATTCTTTAATGCTGGACAATACCAAATCATTTTAGGTACTGGCATCGTGAATAAAGTTTATGATTCGCTGGTTCAAAACAATCATGATTTATTGGAAAAAGAAACCTCTTTAGAAGAAATGAAAAAGCCAAGTAATCCAATCAAACACGCGATTCGGACGCTTTCTGATATTTTTGTACCAATTATTCCAGGAATAGTGGCAACTGGGTTATTTTTAGGGTTGAAAGGCGTCTTTTTAAACGAAAGTGTTTTAGCTTTTTTTGGAACATCTACCGATAAAATCCCTGAGTTTGTGTTGGTTCTTTTAAGCGTTCTGACGGATACTGTTTTTGCTTTTTTACCTGCGCTGATCTGTTGGTCAGCGTTTAAGAAGTTTGGTGGTACACCGATCATTGGATTCGTGATTGGGCTGATGTTGGTGTCGCCAATGTTGCCGAATGCTTATTCTGTGGCAGACATCAATAGTGGTGTTGAACCGTTGATTGCATTTGGGTTTATTCCGATTGTAGGATATCAAGGAAGTGTCTTAACCGCTTTAGTCATTGGGTTACTAGGAGCGAAATTGGAAAAAGTGTTACGTCGAAAAATGCCAAATTCCTTAGATTTGATGTTTACACCTTTTGTGGTCATTTTGGTGATGTTGTTGACAGGGCTATTGGTTTTAGGACCAATTTTACACTTTGTTGAAAATGGTTTAGTTTACTTGATTACAGGATTGATCAAATTGCCATTTGGGATTGGTGGTTTGCTGATTGGCTTTTTATATCCGCTAGCTGTTATGACAGGGATGCATCACTTGTTTATTATGATCGAAACAAGTTTATTAGCAACAACTGGTTTTAATCCACTGATTACACTTTGTGCGATGTATGGCTTTGCCAATGCAGCTGTGAGTTTTGCTGTGAGTGTGAAGGCCAAAGATAAGAATGTAAAAGTGATCGGAACGAGTGCTGGTGTGACACAACTTTTAGGTGTAAGTGAGCCAGCGCTATTCGGGATCACGATTCGCTATGGGATGAAACCTCTTGGGATCATGTTAGGTTGTTCTGCATTAGGCGGCGCTGTTTTATCGTTGCTAAACGTGCAAGCGAATTCATATGGGTTAGCGGTAATTTTGTCACCATTGATGTATATTTATAGCTCTTATCAATTAGTGACCTATATTGTGGTTGGCATTTGTATCTTTATCTTGTCGTTTGTGTTGACGTATCTATTTGTTGTGCCAAAAGAAGTGATGATGTCAGATGATGAGTATCTAGGAGCAGAACAATGAGCTGGACCAATGCACAACGCTATCGAGTGATAACGGATGCCAAGGATGGGGAACTGTCAGTATTAGAAGCAAAAGTCGCAAAGAGTATCTGGCGGCAAAAGTATCATATTCAGCCTAATTATGGTTTGTTGAATGATCCAAATGGATTTTGCTATTATAATGGCAAGTACCACCTATTTTATCAATGGTTTCCGTTTGGAGCCGTCCATGGAATGAAGCATTGGTATCATTTAACCAGTGCCGATTTAGTGAATTGGGAAGAGGAAGGTGTGGCCTTAATGCCAGAATTTCCTCATGAATCCCATGGAATATTTTCTGGAACTGGTCTCGTGAATGATAATCAATTGTATTTATTTTACACAGGAAATCATCGAGATGAAAAGTGGCAACGGCGTTCTTCTCAATGCTTAGCGATTCTTTCAAGCGATGGCAAAATAGAAAAGTTAGCGGAACCAGTTATCAGTGGACCTCCGCAACAGTACACACATAATTTTCGAGATCCTAAAGTGTTCAAAAAAGGCAATCACTATTACATGCTAGTTGGTGCACAACGAGAGTCGTTGGAAGGCTGTCTCCTCGTTTATGTGTCAGATGATTTGAAGGCGTGGAAATTTAAACAGGAACTAAAAACAAATCATGATTCGTTTGGCTTTATGTGGGAATGTCCAGATTATTTTTCACTTCAAGGTCAAGAGGTGCTATTATTGTCACCGCAAGGTTTAAAACCAAAAGGCAATGATTTTCAGAATATTTATCATTCGGGTGTTTTTATTGGTAAGTTTGATGAGCATGTAGGTTATTTTGATACAGATTCGTTTCAAGAGTTGGATAAAGGCTTTGACTTCTATGCACCTCAAACCACACAAACGCCTGATGGTCGACAAATTTTGATTGGCTGGATGGGTTTACCTGATACAGTGTATCCAAGTGATCATGATGGCTGGGCAAACTGTTTAACGATTCCAAGGGAATTATCTATAAAAAATGGACAAATTCAGCAACAGCCACTTCAGGAATTAAAGCAAAAACGAGTAAAAACAACTCAGCACCAGATAAAAGTAGTGAGTAGTCGTGAACGATTAAAAACAATCTATTCTGAGGTTGGAGAATACCGGATCTCAATCAATGTAGAGACGGCAGAACGTGTAGGAATTGCTTTTAGAGTGGGGGATGATGAAGAAACAGTGTGTTTATTGGATCAAGTAGCTGAGTATTTTAGTCTAGATCGTACTCGTTCAGGAATCCCTGTGGCCACTGATTATGGTACAGTGAGAAAAATAACTTACCAGCAATCAGTTGTTCAACTAACTGTTTTTCTGGATCAATCGTCAATTGAAGTCTTTGTAAACGATGGAGAAGCCGTTTTTTCCAGTCGGATTTTTCCAAAAGAGGACAGTCGTTACCTTGAAGTGTTTGCAGAAAATGGTACGGCTCAGATAGAGATAAAACAATGGTGTTATGCGTAAAAAAATTAAGAAAATTGTTAAGCGAACAAAGGAAGTTGGGACAGAAGTGTCTAGTCTCGATAAATAAGCCAGCATTCACGAAAATTGCCAAGAATCACAGTAAGTTTATGAACTGATGATGATTAGTACCTACTTGGTGTTCCCCGAATTTTTGTGAATGCTGGTTTATTGATTCCGAAGCCTTTAAATCTTAGTGTTTCAGCACTTAGAAAATAAAGGAAGCAAGATGTCCTTCAAACACCTTGTATTGTGCATCATCGAATCACTTCATTTTTCGTGATTCACAGCAATTTGCAACAATGTGATCGAAACGAAGTGTAGTAGTTGCTTTTGCATCTCCGGTTCTCGTTTCACTACGATCCTCGAAGCATGGAAGACCGTTTGCTCCCGTCGTTTATTCGGGATTAACGTGTTTAACAAAAAGAAAACTAACTTTTGAACTGCCCCCCAAAAGTTAGGCTTATCAAGAGGAGAAAAATTATATAGGGCTAGTATTTTATCAAGAAATCAGTTACTTTATAATTAATAAGCTATGATTTATTTAGATGCCATGTGGCAGGGATATGACTCGCTGAGTTGTGTCCTAGCCACATTTTTGTTTGGACTCGTGATTATTTCATTTTAAGTTTGGCAGGTTATTCTAAAATTTTTTATTTTGTGCTATTATTATGTATAATTGTAAAAAATAAATTAATTTAAGGAGTGCAATTGAATGGAAATGGTAGATATGTTAGGGAAACTGAATTTGAGCTCTAGCACAAAGAATAAAATAGATCCTACTCAGATTTCAGTAGAAAAAAATGTTATTGCATTTGACGATCGAACGATTCAAATTAGTAATGTTTCGCAATTATTTGTGGCAGAACCAGATTCAAAAATACCTTGGCTAGCAGCTTTATTGTTTATTTTTTTTACAGGAGGCTTTGCTCAAGGTTATTTTTGGGGCATATTAGGAATGATCATCACCGGTTTTTATATATTTTTAGTTATTATGAGTAACTTAAATAAAGGATATTATATCTATGTCAATTTAAATTCTGGTTTTACTTATTTGATCCATTGTGAAAATGAGGCATTTGCGGAACGAGCGCGTGGTGTGATCGAAAATTGTATCAATGATGTGTATAGTAAAGAAAAAGTAGTGATCAATATGAAACAAGAAAATATTCAGATCGATAATCAAGTCATAAATATGGATCAAAGTATCAATGATAGCACAGTCGTATCTGGTGATAATAATGAGGTGAAGAAATGAAGATAAGAGGAAATGATTTTGGTGGTATCAACAATTCAACTGTTGTGATTGGCAATAATAATAAGGTTACAAATGGAACGAATGAGGAAATCGATTGGGAGCAATTCTCTGCAGAGATTATGACAACGTTGACAAAACTTCCACAAGATAGTAAAGAGTTTCGAGCTTGTTCAGAGTTATTAATGGAATCGACTTCAAAGGATGAAGGAAAGGTTGCGGCATTTTTGAAAAAGCATGCAGCGCAATTTAGCTCTGATATTTTCAGTAATTTAGCAAGTACACTTCTTGCGGATACGATCAAGAAGCTGATGTTTTAATAGATAATCATTATTTTGTGGTGCGAACCCTAAGTGACCATGAAATCAAGTGAGTGGATTGAAATCAGACATGGCGTTTGTCTTGAAAAATGATTTTCAGTCTCACTCTGTTTAGGGTGAGTAGATTGAAATAATGCACCTTCTGAAGTATCAACAGTCAACGTAGAGTCTCACTCGATTTAGAATGAGACTCGATTCAAACAATCTCAAGAAAAATCATCGCTTCCAGTTTTTATTTCATTCGTAGGACAATTAAAATAACTTAATAAATCTAGCTATTTATTTTTTTGTCAGAAAATATAGACAAAGTTAAATACTTTATATAACATAGTAGTTATCATTGTTAATTATAACGTTGGTACAAAAAGGGTTAAATCAAGGAGGAGTCAAAAGATGAAAAAAATAGTGAAATCATCAATGGTTGTGTTGGCATTAGGATTAGGACTGTCGATTGGTTCATCTGAAGAAGCAGAAGCGATGTATGAGTCACCTTATTCTTATTTTAATGATTATGGCATAAGGCAAGGTTTATTTTCTGATGTCGACGCCTTTTATTCTAAAAGTTATCGCGCTGAAATGGAACAATTAATGGAGAAACATGAAAAGGGCTTGATTTCTGATGATGAATTCGATAAGTTATCTGAGCAATTAACTGAATCAGATGAAAAAAATCTACTTGAAAGAGCAACACTATTTGATCATTACGGACTAGTGAAAAAAGCAGATATCCAAAATATAACGCATTTTGATACAGATTTTGAAGAGTATTCTTCCCTTGCTGGAATGGAGCAAATGACAACGCTCGAACAGATTCAGGGAGAAGGTGGGAACTTTAATAGCTTTAGGGAACTTGCAACGTTAAAAAAATTGAAGACTGTTATGTTAGAAGCGAATAATCAACTAACGTTAAATAGTTTTAAAAATTTAAAAGATTTAGAAACAATTCGATTGTTGTTTGATGGCTATGAAGATAATGAAGAACAACGTAGTCGAGTGTACACACAAGCATTACCAACTGATATTTCTGCCTTATCTAATTTGGATAAGCTAAACAAGATAGAAATCAGTGCTCGCGGCAGAATGGCTACGGTCACATTAAAAAAAGGGACAACTTCCTATCAATTATTTGATCCAATCGTACCATCAAAACAATTTGAAGGAGCTACAATGAAGTATTCTTCGGATAGTGAAAGTGATGAATGGCTGGAATGGAATAATTTAAACGGAGATGAACAATACTTGGCATTTAGTTGGCGTATAGAGAAAGGCCCAAACTTTTCTTATGCTGGCGAAGGACAAATCCCAATTCGTTGGAAATAACCAACATATAAACTCACTGACAAGCGCAGTGAGTTTTTTAGATGGTGACATTATTTCTCAGAAATTTTAACAATGATCCAAGGAATTGAGTGAGCACGGCAATAGATTACAAGGTATAATTAGAAAAGAGAGAAAATACATAGTAACTTCTATAGAAGTTAAAAGGAGAATGAAATATGATTCGAAGTGAGTTGAAAAAGAAGGCCCAAAAACATCTGCATGGCTACTATGGAAACTGGAGCTTGTTAGCTATTATTCCAAGTGTTGCCTTATTTATCTATTTCTTTTTTATAATGATTTTGATCCAAGTGCCAGAAAATACGGTGAACCAGTCAAATAACTACCAATCTTGGCAAGATGACTATTCTGCAAAATCAAATCGCTCGAATACTGAGTACCAAAAGGGGTATGATGACGGCTATTTTGATGGTTACGATGAAGGGTATGATGATGGACTTTATCAAGAGGATGATTACGACGAAGATGTTTATGATGGAAAAAATTTGGACTCTATTTCTTATAAATCAAGTTTATCACCAGTGAAAAATACGACACGAACGGTTACCTATACACAAACAACAACAGTTGAAACACGTTTTAGCGGCTTTTTCGCCTTTTTATTTGGGCTACTGTTATTGCTTGTCACTATTTTGTATCGTGGTACGGTGCAATGGGCAGCAATCGATAATGTGGAAGGTCGTAAATTTAACCTTAAATCGATTTTTACAACTTTTATTAGTGAAAATGGTAAACGAACAGTGAGTGCTAATCTACTCGTAACGATCTATGTTTTTTTATGGTCATTATTATTTGTAATTCCCGGTGTAATTAAACAATTATCTTATGGCATGACAAACTATTTATTGAAAAAAGACCCTGAATTAACAGCAAAAGAAGCAATGCAACTTAGTCAAGCCTTGATGCAAGGCTATAAATTAGAATATTTAATTTTTTCTTATTCGTTTGTTTTGTGGCAATTTGCAACATTCTTTAGTTTTGGATTAGCTAGTGTCTATGTTATTCCTTATTATGGTGTGTCGGAAGTGTTGTTTTTCGATCAGATCATTGCAGAGAAACACCACCTGTTTTCACAAGAAAAAGAAGCGGGATTTGCTGATTTCTAGAAGAATAAATAAAAAAAGAAGAGGTTGGAAAAGAAGCGTTTATTCGGATCCAAAGAGCCTGAAACATAACTTTTTGAGTTATGTCCCAGGCTCTATTTTTTATGAACCGGTACTAACAAAAGGGCTGATCAAACCAGCTAACCCTTCAATATTTCTTGTCTGGATCATGATTGTTCCAGTGCCATGAAATTCATTGACGACACCTTCACCTGTTGTAAAACCAAAAATACCTGAAGCGACTTTAATGTTATAATCCAAGGATTCTGACCAAGCAACAACGTGCTGATTATCTACTACAAAAGGCTTGGTACCATCTAAATGAATTTCGACGATATCCCCGTAACTATTGATCAACAACGATCCGGAACCAGATGTTTCCATCACGAATAATCCACCAGTTCCACCAAAGATTGCACCACTAAGTTTTTGACGTTTCATATTGTAAGACACGCTAGCGTCACAAGCTAAAAATGCACCTGTGTTCAAACGCCAATGTTCAGAGCCTACTTGGAGTTCTTTGATGGCGCCTGGAGTTGCTGGTGCTAAAGCCACTTTTGCGGTATCCGTTAAACCGGATGCTTTTGTGATAAAGAAGCTTTCTCCGCTGGACATTGAACGCCCCAAGGCACGAATTGCGCCGCCTAAACCTGACTTTCCGTTGCTGTTCATTTTTCCTTCAAGATTGATCTCACCATTGTGATAGACCATTGCACCGCTCTCTAATTGAATACTTTCTCTTGTTCGTAAATCCACTTCAACCAATGGAAAAACAGTATTTTCTGTCATTTTGTACTGCATAATACCAACCTCCTAAGCTATTTCTTTTATTAGTATACCTTAGATACAGTAGGATTTCTTCAGAATTAGTTGATTTTTCTAAAAGAAGCAACTAAGGGAGTTCCCTAATAATCCTGTTTTTGTAAAATAATCTCAAAAATATCGTGCATTTTATCACAAATGAAGTATAATGACTTTAAATGAGAATCGTTCTCAATAAGTGCGAAGGAGTGAGAACAAACATGAAAGAGATTGACTTGAATCAGTCTGTTCAGCAAATGGTAACCACTTATCCAGAAACAGCGCAAATCATGTATGAATTAGGCTTCAAAAGTATTTTAGAGCCAGGTATGTTGAAAACTGCGGGACGATATATGACCTTAGTAAAAGGGGCAAAAATGAAAAAAATTCCTATGGAAACAATCAAAGCAGCGTTTGCTGCCAACGGATTTATTTTGAAAGGAGCATAATATATGACTACGACGACTGTTGAGCGTCAGAAAAAAATTGTTGAAATCCTATCATTATTGCATCAGGGAGGTTCATTTGAACAAGCTAAACAGATGTTTGATCAATCATTTGATGGGATCGATGTTTCAGAAATTACAGCAGCTGAGAAAGCGTTGATTTCCAGTGGCTTAGATCCAAGTGAAATTCAAAGCCTGTGTAATGTTCATGCAGCGGTGTTTAAAGGGGCAATCAATGATATTCATCGCTCTAATTATGAGCATGAACAGCCAGGTCATCCTATCCACACATTAAAATTGGAAAATCAAGTTATTCAATCGCTATTGGTTGATGAAATTATGTGGGTTTTTAGTAAAATCGAAACAGGTGACTGGAGCTTACGACAAAGACTTTTAGCTGCTTTGGAAGATTTGCAGAATATCAATCGCCATTATACGCGAAAGGAAACACTGATTTTTTCTTATATGGAAAAATATGGCATTACGGCACCTCCTAAAGTAATGTGGGGTGTGGATGATAGTATCCGTGAAGCCCTAAAGTCAGTGATCGACTATCTAAAAAATGAAAAAGCAGCTATCAATCCATTACGTGAAAAACTTGAATATATCCAAACCGAAATCGAAGAAATGATATTTAAAGAAGAAGAAATCATGACCCCGATGACGTTGGATGTTTTCACATTAGAGGATTGGGAAAAAATTGCTCGCGATAGTCAAGATATTGGCTATGCTTTTATTGCGGAGCCATTACCTTGGAAAGCTAGTGCAGCTGCGAGGGCAAGTGAACAAGAACGAGAACCGCAGCGCTTGGCAGCTGTTCAACAAGCACAAGCCAATACAGCAGCAATCAAAGAGGGAATGGAGATAAAAAACGAGTCCATTCATGAAGAAAATGAACAGTATTTTGATTGGGAAAGTACTGGATCTGAGGTAAACGTAGTTTTGCCAACAGGCGTATTAAATCTTGAAGAGCTAGTTTCGTTGTTCCAAGTCTTACCAGTTGATTTAACATTCGTAGACAAAAATGATCGGGTTCGCTTCTTTTCAGAAGGAAAGAACCGAGTCTTCCCTCGAACAACTTCTGTGATTGGGCGGGAAGTCATCAATTGTCATCCGCCAAAGAGCATGCACATTGTCCAACAAATTTTAGATGATTTTCGTGCTGGTAAAAGAACGGACGCTGATTTTTGGATTGATATGCGTGATAGAAAAATTTATATTCGTTACTTTGCTTTAAAAAATGATCAAGATGAGTATTTAGGTTGTTTGGAAGTCACGCAGGATATTACAGATATTCAAACAATCAGTGGACAAAATCGTCTTTTAGATTAAGAAAAATAAAATAGACTATAACTTTTAGTGTCTGAGACTGAGTGCTCAGGCATTTTTTTGTGGAATAAAAACAGAAAAATTCAATTCAAGGTAAGAAATACTAAAATAATAATTGACTTGTTGGAAGGATGTTTTATAATAGAATAAAAGTTGTTGCTAAAAAATATTTTTTAGTAATTATAAAAATTTAGTTTTTAGATCAGTATTAAAGTGAGAGGTGAAGCATTATAAACCAGATAACCAATTGTACTGCCGTCGTTTTATGTGGCGGGAAAAGTTCTCGGATGGGGTTTGACAAATCCTTGCTGCAACTAGATGGAGAGTTTATGTTGCTTAGAACGGTGAAGCAGTTAAAAAAAATCTTTCCAGAGAGTTTATTAGTGACAAACAAACGAAGTAAATTTCCACCTGCTTTTTCTCATGTTGCAATACTAGAAGATCACTATCCAGAAAAAGGCCCACTTGGTGGTTTAGTCACGGCATTAGAAAATATAAAAACAAACTATTTATTTTTACTAGCTTGTGATATTCCTAACTTGAATATTGATTTGATTCGAAAAATGGCAAAATCTATGGAGTCATATGACATAGTTATTTGTAAGCAAGAAAATCGTTTAGAACCTTTATTTGCTTTTTATCATGTTACTTGTTTGACTATTTTAAAACAGCAACTTCAGACAAATGATTGGCGTATTAGAAAAGAGTTTGAGCACTTTTTGGTCAAAGTAGTTACCTTGGAATCGTCTTTTGGCTTGGAGAATGTCAATTCGCCTAAAGAATTAATGTTGTGGAATCAATGAAATTGTCTATATGAAAGGAGCTTCAGATGGATTTTGAGAGTAGTCAAGATGTAGTCACAAGTTTAGGAGACAAAGCAGCAGCGAAAACTCAGTTATCTTTTATTCGATTGAGTATTTTAGGAATCATGGCGGGCTTTTTTATCGCCCTAGGATATTTATCATTCATTAGAATCTCAGGAACGATGCCGAAAAGTTGGGGAGGTTTCTCAACATTTTTAGGTGGGTGTTTATTTCCAATTGGATTGGTAGCGCTTACTTTTTTTGGCGGTGAATTGGCAACGGGGAATATGATGGTTATGACGCTAGGTGTTTTGCAAAAAAAAATCAACAGTAAAGAGTTGCTTTATAATTGGCTGATTGTTTTGCTCACAAATTGTATTGGTGGCTTTTTAGTGGCTTATTTCTTTGGTCATGTTGTTGGGTTGACGGAAGGAGCATTTATAGAAAAGACTATTTCAGTTGCTCAAGCAAAAATCGCAGATCCGCCACTTGTTGCATTTATTTCGGGTATCGGCTGTAATATTTTTGTCTGCTTAGCCGTTTATCTTGGTGCGATGGGCAAAACGTATCTTGGTAAAATGTTTGGTCTGTGGTTTCCAGTGATGGTTTTTGTTGTTTGCGGATTTCAACATGTGGTCGCAAATGCTTTTATCATACCAGCAGCTATTTTTTCAAATGCGAGTGGGATTCAATGGTCGGACTATCTTGTCAATACAGTCTTTGTTTTTTTAGGAAATGCGGTTGGCGGTAGTTTATTTTTGGCAGTTCCATTGATGTTTGTAACGGCTGAAAAAAAGGAAGCGAGTGAGCCTGATGGTATTTACGAAAAGTATTGAGGTCCACAATATGATCCAAATTGGTTCGACGGGACGTAATAGTGGCAAGACGACAATGGCTAAAAAGGTTATTGCTGAAAATTATCAACGGTTTACAATCTATGGTTTAAAAATCATAACCATTAGCGGTGCTCGTGGCAAATGTCAGCGTGGCGAAACAGGATGCGGGATTTGTACAAGTATTGATGAAGGATATGAGTTGATTGAAGAATCGAATAGTGTTGGTTCAAAGGATACGATGCAATTATTAAAAGCAGGCTGCAAAAAGGTTTACCTATTAAAAGTTTTTTATGATCATTTGTTAGAAGGCTTTTTAACTTTTCTACAGTATGTCCCTAGAGATACCTTAATCGTTTGCGAGTCGAATTCCATTCGTGAAGTGGTTAAACCTGGTTTGTTTGTAATGATGAATAATCAAAAAAGCGTAAAAAAAACGGCAGCCAAGGTGATCGATCAAGCCGATATTATTTTGGAAACGCCTAAGTTAGTTCGTTCATTTAATCTAATCAAAACAAAAAACGGTGTTCGCTTTTCAGAGAATGACGTGGAAAATAGGAGAGAAAAAGTATGAGTTCATTAAGTTTATCAGAAAAGGAAGCGATTATTTTAGCAAATGATTCTGACCCACAGCGTATCCTAAATATGTTGATTGCCATTCAATATGGCTCCGAAGAAGGGTATATTGATGAAGCAACTGCGCAGCTAGTTGGAGATCATTTACATTTATCTCAAGCTCGAGTGTATGAGATTTTAAGTTTTTACGCTATCTTAAAAACAGAGCCGCAAGCAAAATATGTCTTAAAAATTTGTAATAGTACACCCTGTCTTTTTACAGGCGGAACAATGTTAGCAGAGGTTTTGGAGACGATTTTGGAAGTCCCAGCAGATGAACCAACACCGGATGGACTGTTTATGTATCATAGTATTCCTTGTATTGGTGCCTGTGATAAAGGACCTGTAATCAAAATCAAGGATACCGTATTTGCTGATTTGACGGAAGCGAAGGTTTATCAATTGATCGATGACCTCCAGCGTGGATGTTATCAAGAGCTATAGGAGGAAGAAAAATGATCAAACGAAATCAACCGGTATTATTAGAACGTGTTAATAAGATGAGGCAGGCGACAAATGTTGGTGAATATCAAGAATACCAAGGATTTTCAGGGTTGTTAAAGGCAATTGAAATGGATAAAGAGGCTATTTTGGATGAACTAGATTTAGCGCATTTACGCGGACGCGGTGGAGCGGCGTTTCCATTAGGAAAAAAATGGCGACATTTATATGGGGCCAAAGGTGATACAAAATACATTGTCTGTAATGCCGATGAAGGGGAACCCGGAACGTTTAAGGATAAAGTGTTATTAAAACATGATCCTTTGAGTGTCATTGAGGGCATGGTGATCGCTGGCTATCTTTTTTCCGCTAAAGCAGGGTATATCTATATGCGGGGAGAATATTTAGGCATTCAGAAAATTTTTCAAGAAGCCTTGGATAATGCCGAAAAAGCTGGTTTTTTGGGAGAAAATATTTTAGGAATTCCAGGTTTTAACTATAATATCACGATTATTTCAGGTGCTGGAGCGTATGTTTGTGGAGAAAATTCAGCTCTTTTAAATTCGATTGAAGGCAAAACGGGTCGACCAAGAGTTAAACCGCCCCATTTAGCAGATGTTGGTTTATATCTGCAGCCAACGCTAGTGAATAATGTTGAATCATTTGCAGGGATTCCTGTGATTTTACGTGAAGGAGGGCAAGCTTATCGTGATCTTGGAACCGAAGATGGTGGCGGGACTAAACTGATTTGTTTGTCTGGTCATATCAAAAATCGCGGTTTATATGAAGTAAATCTTGGCACGTCGCTGCAAGATATTCTTTATTCTGAAGAATACGGTGGTGGTACTTCAACAGGCCGACCGTTGAAATTTATTCATTTTGGTGGCCAATCTGGTCCGATTGGGGCGGTTCAAAATCTTGAGGATTGTATCTATTCCTATGAAGGATTATGGGATAAGGATTTATCAATTGGTTCTGGTGCGATCGTTGTGATGGATGATCAGGTGAGCATCGTCGATTATTTAGTGCAGGTCGCTGCCTTTTTTGCACACGAATCTTGTGGTAAATGTACACCTTGTCGCTTAGGCACAACACGAATTTTGGAGCTTCTGACAAAATTCAATAACCAAACGGCTGTTGTTGGTGATCTTGAACGACTTGAAAAAATGTTGATGCATGTGACGAACCTTTCCGCGTGTGGATTAGGTCAGTCTGTTGCCAATCCGATGAAAAGCGGTTTAGCTTATTTTCCAGAGGAATTTGAGGCTGGTATCCGTGAAGCAGTTACACCAGTAAAAGGGGGGCTTTGGTAAGATGGAAACAAAATTAAAAACAGCAACCATTACGATGTCGATCGATGATCAGCAGATTACTGTACCAAAAGGAACAACTGTATTAGAAGCGGCATCAATGTTGAATATAGAAATCCCTACACTGTGCCATTTGAAGGAATTAGCGCCAGATGGTTCATGTCGGATGTGTACAATTGAAGTCGAGGGTGGCCGAAAAGGTGGGTTGACCACTGCTTGTACTGCTCATTGCCAAGATGGCATGGTGGTTCACACAAACTCTCCAAGAGTTAATGATTCCCGCCGCTTTGTTTTAGATCTATTGTTGAGTAATCATAAATTAGACTGTTTTTCTTGTGGGAAAAATGGGGACTGCAAGTTACAAGATTATTGTTTGGATTATGGCATCGATGATACGAGCTTCACGGATGGTAAACGAATGCCTTGTCATCAAGAAGATACGAGTAATCCATTTTTTGATTATGATCCAGAAAAGTGTATTATGTGTAGGCGTTGTTCTAAGGTCTGTCAGTTACGCCAAGGACGAGATGTCATTAGCATTGCTAAACGCGGTTTTGATACGAAAATGACCCCTAGTTACGGAGCTGCTTTTGATCAGTCACTTTGTGAGTCTTGTGGAAATTGCGTTTCAGCTTGTCCAACAGGTGCCTTAGTGAGTAAAGATCATAAAACTTATCGGGAGTGGGAGACAAAAAAAATTCCGACCACTTGTCCGCATTGTGGGACTGGTTGCCAAATGAATCTTGTGGTGAAAGGAAATAAATTAGTTGGTGTTGAACCAATCAATGGCGCTGCAAATAAAAATCTTTTATGTGTGAAAGGTAAGTTTGCTTCGTATAAATTTGTAGGTTCTGGTGATCGTTTAACGGAGCCGTTGATTAAACGTAATGGTGTTTTTGAACCAGCAACCTGGGATGAAGCATTGAGTTTAGTTGCGGACAAATTTAATCAATTGAAGGCCGATCATGGTCCAGATTCTTTAGCTGGTTTTTCGTGTTCACGGTCGATCAACGAAGATAATTATGTTTTCCAAAAAATGATGCGGGCGGCTTTCGGTACGAATAATGTGGATAATTGTGCCCGGGTTTGTCACTCTGCTTCTGTCCATGGTTTGGCCCACACATTAGGATCAGGTGCAATGACAAATCCAATTGCAGATATTACGACAGATGTTGAGGTGATTTTATTAGTTGGTTCAAATCCAGAAGAAGCTCATCCAGTGATTGGTTCACAAATTCGTCAAGCGATGCAGCGCGGAGCAAAAGTGATCGTGGTCGATCCTCGTAAAATCGATTTAGTCAAAAATTGTGAACTTCATTTACAAATCCAAGCTGGAACCAATGTAGCTTTCGCCAATGGCATGATGCATGTGATTTTAAAAGAAGGTCTGGCTGATCAGGCCTTTATCAAAGAAAAGACAGAAGGCTTTGAAGCGCTGGAACAACTTGTCGCTGAGTATACACCTGAAAAAGTTGCAGAAATTTGCCATATCGAAGCAGATGACTTGATCAAAGCGGCTAGATTATATGCGAAAGCAGAAAAAGCGCCAATCATTTATTGTTTAGGTGTGACCGAACACTCTACTGGAACTGAAGGGGTTATGAGCATGTCGAATATGGCAATGCTCGTTGGAAAAATCGGGAAGCCAGGTTGTGGCGTTAATCCTTTGCGCGGGCAAAACAATGTTCAAGGAGCCTGTGATATGGGATGTATGCCGTATGATTTTCCAGGATATCAAAAAGTTGCCAATCCAGAAGTAATGGCGAAATTTGAAAAAGCATGGGGAGTTAACTTAAATAAAAATGTTGGGCTGACCTCGACCCAAGTCTTACCGGCTGCGACAGAAGGAAAAATCAAAGGGTTGTATATTTTTGGCGAAGATCCAATCGTAACCGATCCTGATACCACTCATGTACGGAAAGCACTAGAGAATTTAGAATTTTTTGTTGTCCAAGAATTATTTATGACGGAAACGGCGGCATACGCAGATGTAGTGCTTCCAGGAATTAGTTATGCTGAGAAAGATGGAACCTTCACGAATACTGAAAGACGTGTTCAACGAGTGCGTAAAGCAGTTGAACCGAAAGGTGAAGCGAGAGAAGATTATGCGATTTTCTGCGATGTGATGACCCGACTTGGCTACCCAAGCCATTATGACTCGGCTAAAGAAATCATGGATGAAATTGCTAGTCTTACACCAACTTTTGGCGGAATCAATTATGACCGATTAGAAGTAACCAGTGGTTTGCAGTGGCCTTGTCGCACACCAGAAGATCCAGGTACACCAATCATGCATGTTGGCGAGTTTACCCGAGGTAAGGGATTATTTATGGCAATTCCCTATAAAAAATCTAGAGAACTACCTGATGAAAGTTATCCTTATCTAATGTCAACAGGCCGAATGCTTTATCATTACAACACCCGGGCAATGACAGGTCGAACGGAAGGAATCAATCAACTTGCGAATCGTTCCTATATTGAAATCAACACAGTGGATGCCAAGCGTTTAGGCATCAAAGAAGGCGACAAAGTCAACGTGAAATCCAGAAGGGGAACCATTGAAACCTATGCGGCTGTTGGAAACCGCGTTTTTCCACAAGAAGTCTTTATGACTTTCCATTTTCCAGATGGAAACGTCAATGAATTGACCAATGCTGAATTTGATGAAATCGCAATCATTCCTGAATATAAAGTATGTGCTGTTGATATTACACCTGTCAGGTAAAAGGGAGTTGTTTCAATGATTGAAGTCGAAGCAGCAAGAATAAAAATCAACCAATTTTTCGCTCAGCAAAAAGCAGTGGAGCATGTTTCTATTTTAAAAGCTGTTGGACGAGTCTGCGCAGAAGATATCTTTGCTAAAATCGCTGTACCACATTTTCCTAGAGCTGGTATGGATGGTTATGCCGTTATTGCTGAAGAAACACAAGGTGCAAGTTTAGAAAAACCAATTTGTTTAAACGTCAGTAACTCGATTTTTGCTGGAGATTCAGAGCCAGATCGAGTAAATGAATCTGGTTCTGCTGTTAGAATCATGACAGGAGCACCGATTCCAGCCCCTTTTGATGCGGTGATCAAACAAGAATGGACCGATTATGGCCAAACAGAGGTCAAAATCTACCGAGAAATCAAAGCGGGGCGTAATTATGGTGTTGTGGGTGAAGATGTGAGGCTTGAACAAAAAATTTTTTCAAAATATCAATTGATCAATAGCCGTGTAGTTGGTATCTTAGCAGCCCAAGGAATTGAAATGATTCAAGTCTTAGCGCCAATGAAAGTCGGAATTTTAGCGACTGGGAGTGAGTTAGTTTCTTTAGGGGCAACACTCACTTCAGGCAAAATCTATGACAGCAATCTATATACGCTAGCTTCGTTCATTCAATCTAGTGGCAGTCAAATAATCTTCAAAGAGCATTGTTCAGATGATCCTAAAGAGATTGCTGAGATCATTCGTGAAAGAGTGGCAGATGTGGATCTATTGATCACGACAGGCGGTGTTTCAGTGGGGGAAAAGGACTATGTTCCTCAAGTTATCGAATCTTTAGGTGGAGAGACGCTCTTTCATTTTGTAAATATGAAACCAGGAACACCAATGATGGCAAGTAGCTATCAAAACAAACTACTTTTAAACTTGTCTGGCAATCCTTTTGCGGCTGTGGTCAATTTGCATCTATTTTATTGGTCAGCGCTGGCTCATTTTTTAAACTGCTCTGAGTTAAAGCTAGAACAACGTCAAGTTCAATTACTAGAAGAGTTAACGCCTTCTAATATTCGCCGCTTTATTCGGGCGTATGAAGAAAATGGTATGGTATCTTTAAATGCAAAATTACATTATTCTTCAGTATTTCATAATACTCTTGAAACCAATTGTATGATCGATCAACCAGCTAAAAAGCTATTGAAAAAAGGAGACTATGTAACAGTTTATTATTGGAAATTTTAACAATTTAGTTATGACAAGGAGGTACTGTGTAACATCAGCCCGTACCTCGCTGTGTTTTACAGCAATAAGCCAGCATTCATGAAAATTGTTCTTCAAATTTTTGTGCATGCTGGCTTATTGCTGAAGATCCTGATTTTTTCACACTGTTTATTTGGACTTTGAGTGACTGGGACATGAATCAAAGAGTTTTGTCCCACACTCTTTGTTTTTGGGGCTAAAAAAATTTATTTATATCAGATTGTTTTTTTTTAGCCAGAGTGCTAAACTTAAGGAAAAGATAGCGAACGCTACTAACAATTTAGCGAATGATGAAAGCGTTTTACGAGGTGCTTAGATGAAAGAAACTTTACAATTTACTCATATCAATGAACAAGGACAAGCTCGGATGGTCGATGTTTCAAAAAAAGCAGCAACAGAAAGAACCGCAGTCGCTTACGGAGAGATTCATATGAATCAAGAGGTTGCATCAGGGATCAAAAATCAGACGATAAAAAAAGGCGAAGTGCTGCAAGTGGCTAGAGTGGCAGGGATTATGGCGGCAAAAAAAACATTTGAATTAATTCCACTTTGTCATGTCTTAGCCTTAACGAAATGTGAGGTCGATTTTAGCTGGAAGACAGCTCAAATTTTATCCGTTCGTTGTTTAACAAAAACAGTGGGGGTTACAGGTGTTGAGATGGAAGCCTTGACTGGCGCTAATATTGCCCTGCTAACGATTTATGATATGTGCAAGGCAATGGATCATGAGATGAAGATCATGAATGTCTGTTTACTAGAAAAATCAGGTGGTAATAGCGGACATTTTATTTCAACAAATCAGGAGATCAACGAATAAGGTTGTAGGAAGGCGGACTTAAAATGAAGGATTCTTTTAATCGTGAAATTGATTATGTGCGGCTATCTGTGACAGATCGTTGTGATCTTAGGTGTACGTACTGTATGCCGGCAACAGGAATGTGTTTTCTAAAAAAAAATGAGGTTTTAAGTTTTGATAACCTAGTATTTTTGATCAAGAGTTTAGCTAAACAAGGAATTAAAAAAGTTAAAATCACAGGTGGTGAACCCTTGACTCGCAGGGATACTGTCGCATTGATCAAGTCGATAAAAGCTATCAACGGTATTGAAAAAGTGACCTTAACAACCAATGGTATTCAGTTGGAAAGATATGCTGAGGCTTTAAAAGAGGCGAATTTAGATGGACTTAATATTAGTATTGATACATTAGATCCAGACGAATTTCGTGCAATTACCCGAGTAGGGGAGTTAAAACGAGTATTAACTGGTTTGGAAAAAGCCATCGAGGTAGGTTTACCGAATATTAAAGTGAATACAGTTGCTAGAGGAGAGCTGACAGAAGAGGCTATTTGCGAAATTGCAGCACTTGCTAAAATGAACCCCATCCATGTACGTTTTATTGAGTTGATGCCGATCGGTTTAGGCAAAGGCTGTCCTGGAAAGACACAAGAAGAGCTCTTTTCTATAATAGAATCAAACTATGGCCAGCTGAGACCCTTTGAACAGCGTTTAGGAAATGGACCAGCTAGTTATTTTTCATTACCAGATTTTAAAGGGAAAATTGGCTTTATTAGCGCGTTAGGTCATTGTTTTTGTGCTGAATGTGATCGAATCCGGATTACAGCAGATGGCTGTTTGAAGACCTGCTTGCATATGGACGATGGCTGTGATTTAAAAGGCGCTTTGCAGGCAGAAGATGAAGAATTACTGTTAAAACAGGTTTTTTCAGCAATTCAACGTAAACCTGCGAAACATCATTTTTTAGAGAGTCAGGGCGATTCTCGGTTAATGTCACAAATTGGAGGGTAAAGAGTATGGCAGTAGGAGAAATTATTGGGATCAATATTAGTGAACGACGGGGGACACAGAAAAAAGAAATTCCAGAAGTCGATTTAATCAAAGGTTTTGGGTTAGAAAATGATGCGCATGGCGGCAATTGGCATCGCCAAGTCAGCTTGTTATCTTTTGAAAAAATCACCGAGTTTAATGAGCGGGGAGCTCGTGTAGGCAATGGTGCTTTTGGCGAAAATATTATTGTATCAGGAATTGACCTGCGTGTATTACCTGTTGGCAGTCAAATTCGGATTGGTCAGGCGGAATTAGTCGTGACGCAAATTGGGAAAGAATGCCATAAACATTGTCAAATCTATGCACGAGTGGGCGATTGTATTATGCCTAGAGAAGGTATTTTTGCTGTTGTCGTAGCAGAAGGTCATATCAAAAAAGGAGATCAACTAGAAGTTGTATAAAGTAGGGATCATTACATTAAGTGATAAAGGGGCTCAGGGACTACGAGAAGATGAATCTGGTCGGATCATAAAAGAGCTGATCCAAGATCAATTTGAACTGGTGAATCAAACTATATTACCAGATGAAGTGCGTGAGCTTAGCTCATTATTGATTGAATGGTGTAGAACTTGCGACTTGATCTTAACGACTGGTGGTACTGGTCTAGGTGTCCGAGACATCACACCAGAAGCAACCTTAAGTATTGGAGAAAAAGAGATTCCAGGTATTAGTGAAGGAATGCTCATGCAAAGTATTCAAAAAACGCCCTTTGCCATGTTGAGCCGAGGTGTTGCGGTACAGCGGGGGAAAACCTTGATCATCAATTTACCAGGAAGTCCTAAAGGGGTGACTGAAAATCTAAGTTACTTACTACCGATTTTACCTCATGCCTTAGATATTTTAACCGATCGAAAAACAGAGCATTAAGCGGAGGAAACTAGGATGAAAGTTGTAAAGACAGTCGATGCAGTAGGGTTGATTTTGTATCAGGATATTACCAAAATCGTAAAAGGTGAGTTTAAAGGAGCTCTTTTTTCAAAAGGCTATCAAGTTAAACAAGAAG
Organism: Enterococcus sp. 12C11_DIV0727; assembly: GCF_002148425.2. Classification (NCBI taxonomy): domain Bacteria; kingdom Bacillati; phylum Bacillota; class Bacilli; order Lactobacillales; family Enterococcaceae; genus Enterococcus; species Candidatus Enterococcus lemimoniae. The sequence goes on from NZ_CP147248.1 coordinate 3,402,428, forward strand.
ATATTCCCGTGTTGCTTGCATTAGGAAAAGAGCACTTATTTTTAAAATCAGATGAATCAAACTTGATCCACGAAAATGATGCAGCTGATTTTTTATATCATTTGATTGCTGGAAAACAGATGCGACCAACACCGGTTTCAGAAGGGAAAATCGAAGTAGTAGCTGAAGTAGACGGCTTATTGAAAGTCGATCAAGACAGGTTGTTTGCCTTAAACTCGATTGAAAAAGTTGCAGTTGCAACACTGAAAAATAATCAAAAGGTTAAGGCTGGACAAAAAGTAGCAGGAACACGGATCATTCCGTTAGAAATTGAACCAGAAAACTTGCTTCAAGCTGAAAAATTGATTGGTCATAAAGAAATCTTAACTTTAATCCCTTTTAAGCCAGTAAAGGTAGGAATCGTGACGACGGGCAGTGAAGTATTCAAAGGATTGATCAAAGATTCTTTTACCCCTGTTGTTAAGGAGAAATTATCTCACTATCCAAATGCTACGATTGCTTTTCACGAAATTGTCAATGATGATCCACAACAGATCACAAAAGCGATTGAAAAGATGCTGGCAGCTGGAGCGGAGGTCATTTTTTGCACTGGAGGTATGAGTGTTGATCCAGATGACCGCACGCCACTAGCAATAAAACAAACAGGAGCAAAGATTGTTTTTCATGGTACACCAGTTTTACCAGGTTCAATGTTGTTGTTAGCTTATTTAGATGGAAAAACAATTATGGGGTTGCCTGGCGGTGTGATGTTTTCTGAACGGACGGTATTTGATTTGCTATTGCCAAGGATCATTGCGCAAGACACGATCACGAAAGAAGAAATCACTGCCTTAGGGTATGGTGGCTATTTATAAATTAGTTATCGAGCAGCACAGGCTAGCATTATGCTCTGCTTCGATCTCATCAATTCCTAAGAGCTAAAGCTCCAAGGATTGAAGGTTTCGGGAAAAAGATAAAAATGGAGTGAGACAAAGAGCGTCTCAATCAAATTTTCCTATTTTCCAGTCAAGTCTGAAAGAACTCGATACGCTTTTAACTTTTAGGAGGAGAAATTATGAAACAATATTACAAAGTGAAGGGTATTTGTCTACTGGTATTAGCATTTCTATTTTTAACCTCGTGTACATCTCAAAAAACGAAGACAATAATTTCAACCAGTTCTAGCAGTTCAGAAGAGGAACATCACCTATTGATCGCAGCGGCAGCCAGTTTAGAGTCAGTCATGGAAAAGCAAATCATACCAGCTTTTGAGAAAAATAATCCTGGAACGACAGTAGAAGGAAATTATGATAGTTCTGGAAAATTACAAACACAAATTGAAAAAGGATTAGAAGCGGATATTTTCTTTTCAGCTGCAACTAAGCAAATGGATGCGTTGGTTTCACAAAATTTAGTGGATCAGAAAAGTGTTGTTCCATTATTACAAAATCAATTAGTTATGATTGTACCAAGCTCTTCTGATGTTGATTGGAAAGAGTTTAGTGATTTGAAAAAAGCTGAGATGGTTGCAGTAGGCGACCCTGCAAGTGTTCCAGCAGGACAGTATGCTGAAAAAGGCTTGAAAGCGTTGGGTTTATGGGATGAGGTCAAAGAGCATGCTAGTTTTGGAACGAATGTAACAGAAGTGTTAAATTGGGTCGCTGAAGGAAGCGCTCAAGCTGGTCTCGTTTATGCTACAGACGCGGCTGCTACGGATAAAGTCAAAGTTGTAGCTGTTTTACCAGAAGATACCCTGAATGATCCAATCATCTACCCAATTGGTTTAGTTGAGAAATCGAAAGAAAAAGCAAGCGCAGAAGACTTTATCCTCTTTTTGCAAAGTAAAGAAGTGGCTAAGTACTTTGAAGATACAGGTTTTATTATGAATAAGTAGGTGAATGTGATGGATTTAAGTCCAATCATTATTTCGTTTCAAACGGCGATCATAGCGATATTTTTTACTTTTTTTAGTGGAACCTTGATTGCTTATCTTGTTTTTCGTCAGAAAAATCAAGGACTTAAAATTCTGCTTAACAGTTTATTTACCTTGCCGCTGGTGTTGCCACCAACGGTTTTTGGTTTCTTTTTACTGGATATATTTGGTGTTCAACAGCCAATAGGTAAATTTTTATTGGATTTTTTTTCTGTTAAGGTAGTTTTTTCTTGGGCAGCAACAGTGATTGCAGCAGTTGCAGTGTCATTTCCTTTGATGTATCGTTCTGGGATCGCAGCGTTTGAACAAATTGACCCTGATCTATTAGCTGCTGCTAAAACGTTAGGGTTTTCGGAGAAAAAAATATTTTTTAAAATTGCGTTTCCTTTGGCAATCAATGGGCTTTTAGCCGGAGGCGTGTTAGCTTTTGCTCGTGGGCTAGGTGAATTTGGGGCAACAACGATGCTAGCAGGCAATATTGCAGGAAAGACTCGAACGTTGCCGTTAGCTATATACTCAGCGGTTGCAGCAGGTGACTGGTCATTAGCGCGACAATATGTGACGATCATTGTGCTTATTTGTCTGTTGATCTTATTTTTAACGGAGCTATTCAGCAGAAAATCGCGGAGGACACATGGATGAAACTTTTTGTTGATATTCAAAAAAAATTGCGTGATCATCAGTTGAGTGCCACTTTTGAAATCGAAGCAACCACATTAGGAGTCTTAGGTGCTTCTGGTTGTGGCAAAAGTATGCTTCTAAAATGCATTGCTGGAATCGAAACGCCAGATTCAGGCAAGATTCAATTAGGTGATCGAGTGCTTTTTGATCAGGAAAAAAGGATCGATCTACCACCGCAACAGCGTAAAGTAGGACTGTTGTTTCAGCAGTATGCGCTCTTTCCACATTTTACAGTGTTTAAAAATTTAAGCAGTGTGACCAAAGATCAAAACTTGATCACGGTGTTGTTATGTATGTTTCATTTAGAAAATGTTAAAAATAGCTACCCTAGACAGCTTTCAGGTGGACAAAAACAACGTGTAGCTTTAGCTCGGATGTTAGCCTCACAGCCTGAATTATTGTTATTGGATGAGCCTTTTTCAGCGTTGGATGCCTCATTAAAAGAGGAGCTCCAACTAGAATTACAAAACCATTTAGTCGACTTTAAAGGAAATGTCCTGATCGTCAGTCATAGTCTAGATGAACTTTATCGACTATGTCCTAAGCTCCTGATTATGACAGAAGCAGGTTTAATCAAGGGGCAAACGACTGAGTTGTTTAAGCAACCACAAACTGAAGCTGCCGCTCGCTTGACTGGTTGTAAAAATATTTTTCCTATTAAACGGATCGATGCTCATACAGTTCAAGTTAAAGGGTGGAAAACGCCAATGATTGTCACAGCAGAGGTGCCTGTTACTTGTCGCTATATCGGGATTCGAGCTCATGATTTATTGGTAAACGGTGCTGAAGACAACCAACTGGATGTAGATTATGTTAGTAGTCAGCAAACTCCGTTTGAACAGAACGCTTGGTTTGTATGTAATGACCTTGATCTTTGGTGGAAGGGAAGTAAACAAATCGAAATGAGCAAAGTCAAAAGATTCAGTGTGTCACCTGATGCCATCATGGTTTTAAACTAAGCGTTCAAGATGTTATTTAATGAGGGGAAATCAATTGGAAAAGAAGCAGTGGACAAATCAATCTTTGGAGTGTGCTTTTTGTATGGAGCTGTGGAAGTACAATGTTGCTGACTTTGAATTATTTTTACTTTAAGAAAAATGTTCATCGTTGGAAAATATAAATAGGAGGTTATTCGTTGGGATGAAAGAGAGTGACTTTATTGATTATTTGACTGTAGCACTTAAAAATTTAGGCTATACAAAAACGGGTATTCTTAATGCTGAAGGGGAGGTAAAGAGACTGATCAAACAATATTCTACTGAGGAGATTAAAGCTAAAGTAGATAAGATAAAGTAACACATTGTGCCATGAGTTTAAGCAGGTGGATAAAAACGTATTTATCCAAACTTGGAGAGCGAGACAAAGCAGACTATTGTTTTGTCTCGCTCCTTTTTTGTCTTAATTTGTACGGATGGCATAAGAATCTAGCAAAATTCTTGCCATAACGGAAAGTGGTAATCTTGATCGAACTTCATATTCTGGAAAATAAGAACCTTCTGATTTAAATCCCGTGAAGACGATTTCAGATAATTGTGCTAACGAACTGCTTGAATTAGCGGTTAATGTGATCGTGCTGACTTCATTTTTTAAACAATTTTTTACTGCGGTGACTAACTCAGCTGTTTCGCCATTTAAAGAAATCAAGAGGACGATGTCATTTTTCGTCATTTTTTTACTGATGCTCGTAATGATATTGGGATCTGCATGCATCTCACAATATTTTCCTAAAAGTTGGAATTTAACCGTCATTTCTTGGGCAATCAATTCTGAAAAACCACGAGCAAAAATGACGATTTTTTGTGCTGCTTTGATTTTTTGAATGGCATCTTCAATACTACCGCTATCCAGTCTATTGATTGTACGAATAACTTCTTGTTCATTTTTTAAGATCGCACGTTTGATTTCAGCATCGATTTTTTCAACACCAGAGAAATTGATTGTCGTATTTGATTGATCTTTTAGATAATGCTTAAACGAAGTAAAGCCTTCATATCCTTTCTTTTTCATGGCACGAACGATCGTTGCGGTAGAAACATTGGCTTTTTCACTTAATTTGACAATGGAATAATTAGGGATATCAACAAGATGATTGTCGATAAAATTCCATAAATACTTTTCTGAGTCACTTAATGCTTTTTCCATGATGAAAAATCCCCCAATCTGCTCCTATTCTTTTTCCTATCATACCATTTTCATAAGAGAGAAATAAGGATTGTATCGTTTTTCAGGTAATTATTATAATTATGAAAACATTTACATAGTAAACTATCCGATAATACAAGTGTGAGAAAGGAGGAGCAAAATGGTTCAACTATATACTTGTACGATGAATTTAGCAATCGATTTATTTATCGAAACAGAAACGATGGAGCCTAGCATTGTCAATCGAACGCTTGATGATGATATTCAAGCGAATGGGAAAGGAGTAAATGTATCACTGATTCTAAAAAAATTAGACATAGATAGTACTGCAATTGGATTTAGTGGTGGTTTCACAGGTCGGTATATTGAAGAATTTCTCTACGAAAAAAAGATAGCAACCGAATTTATTCATATTTCAGAGAACACTCGAATCAATGTTTTTACGCAAGTCAATCAAGAACAAACAGAATATAAGCTAGTCAATAAAGGACCTAAGATTCCTAGTGAAAAAATCAGTGAGTTATTAAGAATGATAGAAACGATTGAAGCTGGGGCTTATCTATGTGTTTCAGGTAGTTTGCCTCAAGGGATTTCTGAAATGATTTTAGTTAAAATTAGTCAAATCGCTCACAGAAATCAGGTCAACTTAATTTTAGATAGTAGTTACAATAGCGTAATGGATTGTTTAAGCTATCAGCCTTATTTACTAAAACCAAATGAGGAAGAATTGGCGAGATGGTTTGACCAAACAGAGATTTCATTAAACGAAAGTCCTGAATACTTACAGCGTTTGATCGATCAAGGGGCACAACGAGTCTTGCTATCCTTTGGCGGAAAAGGCTGCTTCTATGCTGATAAAGAGAATCTTATTTATGGAAATGCTCCGACAGGAAAAGTAGTGAACACAGCTTGTGCAGGCGACACGTTACTTGCTACTTTCATTAGTGGTTTGCTGAGGGGAAAGAGATTAGATGAAACCTTAAAACATAGTATTGCTGCTGGCAGTTCAACAGCTTTTAGAAAAGGACTGACTGATTTTAGTGACATCAAAGAGTTAGAAAAACAAATTCAAATTCAAACAATAGAAGGGAAGATCTGATATGACAAAGTATCAATTGATCGCAGCAACAGGTTGTCCTACTGGGATCGCCCATACGTATATGGCACAAGAAGCATTAGAGCAAGCTGCAAAAGCCAAAGGCGTGACGATCAAGGTGGAAACCCATGGTCAAATCGGTGTGGAAAATGAATTAACACAAGCTGAAATCGAAAAAGCGGATGCGGTCATTATTGCGGCAGATAAAGATGTTCATGCGGAACGATTTGCTGGAAAACGGGTGATTGAGGTTTCCGTCAGCAAAGGAATCAAAGAAGCTAGTCAATTGATTGATGATGCTTTAGCAGGAAAAGGAAAAGTTCTTGGTGGTGATAAATCAGTTTCTGTAGCTGTACTAGAGAAAAAAGAGAATGAAAGAAAAGGTATCGGACACAGTATTTATAAGAATCTAATGAACGGTGTTTCTCATATGTTGCCTTTTGTCGTTAGTGGTGGGGTGCTGATTGCTATCTCATTTTTATGGGGGATTTATTCAGCAGATCCAGAAAATACGCAATTCAATCAATTTGCAGCAACTTTAAAAGAAATCGGTGGTTTAGCAATGGGCATGATGGTACCAATTTTATCAGCCTATATTGCAGAAGGGATTGCCAAACGTCCAGGTTTAGTTGTTGGCTTTGTGGGTGGATTAGTGGCAACTAATGGCGGAACAGGATTTTTAGGTGGAATCGTTTCTGGTTTCTTAGCTGGATATGTTGTTCTAGGCTTAGTCAAAGTATTCAACGTTTTGCCAAAATCATTAGATGGGTTAAAAGCAATCTTTTTATATCCCGTTTTAGGTGTTGCCATCACTGGATTGATCATGTATGGCATTGCAGGACCGATGTCAGCAATCAATGAAGGTATGATGGATTTTCTAGCAGGTTTTGAAAACTCAAGTCCTTTAGTTTTAGGAGTTATTGTTGGATGCATGTGTGCCTTTGATATGGGTGGCCCAGTGAATAAAGCCGCGTATGTTACAGGGACAGCCCTTTTAGCACAAGGAAATACCAGCTTTATGGCAGGGGTTTCGGCCGCCTGTATTGCACCGCCATTGATCACAGGATTTGCTGTTTTATTTTTCCGAAAGTATTTTGATACGAATGAACAAAATGCTGGGTTGGTCAACTTTATTTTAGGTTCCACTCACATTACAGAAGGGGCGATTCCTTTTGCAGCAAAAGATCCATTAAGAGTATTGCCGACGATGATGTTAGGCTCTTCGATTGCTGCGGTTTTGACCTATATGTTTAAAGTTCAAGTCCCTGCACCACATGGCGGATTCTTAGTCTTACCTGTTGTGACACACGGGTTGCTTTGGGTATTAGCCATTTTAGCTGGTTCACTTGTTGGTGGATTTTTACTGGGGCTGATTCAAAAACGCAGAGTTGAAAAAATAAAGGCAACAATCTAAACAATAGAAAGAGGTTGAAGCGAAATGGTTTTAGTAAATGCAACAAACATTTTCATAAATATAGCATTGGACACAAAAGCGAGTGCTTTACAATTTTTAGCAGAATCTGCACAAAAGTTACAGCTTACTACAGATAGTTCAGCTGTACTAACCAGTTTTCATAATCGTGAAAAAGAGGGAAGCACAGGCATGATGGACGGTTTTGCCATACCACATGCCAAAAATCCAACTATTACTGAGGCAAGTGTGCTGATTGTAAAAACGAAGAATCCCATTGATTGGGATAGTTTAGATGGTATCCCTACTGAAGTGATCATAGCCTTACTGATTCCCGAACAAGAAGCTGGAACGACGCACTTGAAACTATTATCAAAAGTGGCTCGTTTATTGATGAAAAGTGAGTTTAAGCAAAAAATAAAACAACTAGACTCAGAAACAGAAATAGCAGAATATATAAATCAACAATTAATGGAGGCGTAGTAAAAAACTATGAAAAAAATGACAGAATCTAAATTAGCAGCAATGAAACGAATGAGTAACAAAGACGGGTTGATCGGAGCACTTGCCATCGACCAGCGAGGCTCATTAAAAAAAATGATCGAAACAGCGAGTGTGACAGAAGTAGGAGAAGAGGCTATTACCTCGTTTAAAGAAATTGTTTCTCGTGAATTGACACCTTATGCTTCTGCGATTCTTTTAGATCCAGAATACGGATTATCTGCAGCAAAAGTGCGAGATCAAGAAGCAGGGTTACTGGTTGCCTATGAAAAAACAGGGTATGACGCTAGTGAACCGGGACGTTTGCCTGATCTATTAAGTAATTGGTCAGTTAAACGGTTGAAAGAAGCTAAGGCAGATGCTGTTAAATTTTTATTGTATTATGATGTAGATGAGCCAAGCGAGATCAATGAACAAAAACAAGTTTTTATGGAACGAATCGGTTCGGAATGTGATGCAGAAGGTTTGCCATTTTTCTTAGAATTAGTATCCTATGATGCAAAAATAACGGATGTATCAAGCAAAGAATATGCCAAAATCAAACCGCACAAAGTCATTGAAATGATGAAAGAATTTAGTAAACCACGCTATAATGTGGATGTTTTAAAAGTAGAGGTACCTGTGAATATGGCGTTTGTAGAAGGTTTTGGTTCAGACGTTTGTTTTTCAAAAGAAGAAGCAAAGCAATTATTTAAAGAACAAAGTGAGGCAACGAATCTGCCATTTATTTTTCTAAGTGCAGGTGTTAGCAGTAAACGTTTTCAAGAAACGTTGTACTTTGCAAAAGAGGCTGGTTCAACGTTTAATGGCGTATTATGCGGTCGAGCAACATGGAAAGATGGGGTGATACCGTTTGCGCAAGAAGGAAAAATAGCAGCGGAGCAATGGATGAGAACTGTTGGGAAAGAGAACATCGAATCATTAAATCGTGTCTTGAAAGAAACAGCAACACCATGGATGAACAGATAAAATGAACTTGGAAAAGGCAATCTGCTACTCAGTAGGGATTGTTTTTTTCAATAAAATCAGTTGTAAAAAACCAAAAATTTGATAAAGTAAAAGAGAAGAGAAATTCTTGGAGGCAAAAGATGAGCGTATACCTAGAACGACCAGAGTTTGAAGGAAATCTCCTATTTAGAGCTTTTATCAATGACGGTATGACAATTGTTTATCCTCATTGGCATAAAGAAATTGAAATCATCTATTCAATACGAGGAACAGTCAACATCGGTGTAGGGGATGACGTTGTTTCCGTTTCAGAAGGGGAAATTTATTTTTTTGCCAGTGGAGAACCCCATTATTTTCTAGCTTCGCCAGATAGTGAACGAATTGTTTATCAGTTTGACTTGAGTTTATTTGATGAAAAAAACGTAAAATCAGCAAAGGATTGTTCCTTGATCGAACTATTTGAAACTGGAGAAAAGCATAGTTCAAAATGGTCGAAGTCATTAATAGTGGAGATGAAAAAACTATTGCAGCAGTTATTCGAGGAAGTTGAAAAAGATGCTCCAGGGAAAAACTATGCATTGTTTCATTTACTATTTCAACTGATTACAACCTTTTACAGAAGGTTACCTCAAACTCAGGTAAAAGTAAAAAAGGGTGCTAAGTCATCGACAATTAACTACAAAGGAAATTTAGAGCAGTTAGATCGGATCTTTACGTATGTTGAAAATCATTATGAAGAATCGATAACACTAGAAGAAATTGCCAAGTATAGTGGTTTTAGCTCCTATTACTTCACCCGCTTTTTCAAAGCGAATACTGGTACGACCTTTATGAGCTTTTTGACGGAATATCGAATTAATCAAGCCAAGTTTATTTTGGCAAATGAAAAAGTACCCATGATCGAGGTAGCTGAAAAATCAGGATTTGCTAGTGTGAAGACGTTTCACCATGTTTTTAAAGAACAGGTTGGCATATCACCTTTAAAATATCAGAAGAATTTTTTTGAAATATAGTATAAAAGCCCAAAATTTAGGGCTTTTTTTAATAATAAAAACTTGTATTTTCTGTTAGTTAATGTTATTCTTATTACTCTCAAAAAGTAATCATTACGATTTAGGAAGGGTGAAAAGAAAATATGGCTAAAAAATCAAAAATTGCCAAAGCAAAACGACAACAAGACTTGATCGAAAAATATGCGGAACTACGCATGGAATTAAAGGCAAATAACGATTACGAAGCATTGGCAAAATTGCCAAAAGATTCTAACCCGAATCGCTTAAAAAATCGTGATTTGATCGATGGACGACCAAGAGCATATATGCGTAAATTTGGCATGTCACGAATCAATTTTAGAACCTTAGCACATCAAGGAAAAATTCCTGGCGTGCATAAAGCAAGTTGGTAACAGTAACTAATAAATACTAGTAATGAGGTGATTTGATGGAAAAACAAGATCTTTCAAGTGCACGGAGACGATTGAAGTGTACAAATCGCAAAACAAGAAAACGAGCGTTAAAAATCATTCAGCAATCTAAGCGGGAGCAAAGACATCGTGCGATGGCTGCGGGTACTGTTGGCTGAGTGTTTTAGGGATCGGATTAGAGTGTGAAGTTCTTCCTTTTGTATAGAAGGGAAGGGCTTTTTTTATTTTGTGTGAGGTGTTTGGTGATTCAAGAGTAAGGAAACTTTTCTTTCTTTGTTTGTTATGTACTGCTTAACATTAGTTTTGTGTGAAGAGTTTGGTGATTCACAAGTAAGGAAACTTTTCTTTCTTTGTTTGTTATGTATTGCTTAACATTAGTTTTGTGTGAAGCGTTTGGCGATTCACAAGTAAGGAAACTTCGCTCCCTTTGGTCGCCAAGTACTGTTCATCATCTGCTCTGGCGGAGCCAGTCGCAGTGATTCACAGCAATATCCAGGAATTTTCCACCCATAATCTAGGAAGAAAGCTTTTTCATTTTTTTGTATAGTAGTGATATAGAAGTGGAACCGCTTTATTCGTCCACGAAATAAAATCCGATCACTGGAGGTTTTTTGATGTCATTGTTAAGAGTAGGAATTATTGGTTGCGGTGGAATTGCGAATGGGAAACATTTACCAGCCCTTGCACAAGTAAAGGAAGTAGAATTGGTCGCGTTTTGTGATTTGATCAGTGAACGGGCTGAAGAGGCAAAACTGCATTATGGTACGTTGACTGCTAAAACCTTTACTAATTATCAGGATATGCTTGAAGAGATGACGTTGGATGTTGTTCATGTTTGTACGCCAAACAGTACCCATGCGGAATTATCGATTGCCGCAATGGAAGCGGATTGTCATGTGATGTGCGAAAAACCAATGGCAAAAACCGCTGCTCAGGCTCGTAGCATGATCGAAGCAGCAACAAAAACAGGTAAAAAATTAACCATTGGGTATCAAAATCGCTTTAGAAAAGATTCCACATACTTGTACGAGATTTGTCAAGAAGGGGAGTTAGGAGACATTTATTTTGCCAAGGCTCATGCCATTCGTCGTCGTGCAGTGCCAACTTGGGGTGTTTTCCTTGATGAAGAAGCACAAGGTGGCGGGCCATTAATCGATATTGGCACGCATGCGCTAGATCTGACGCTGTGGATGATGGACAATTACAAACCAAAATATGTAGTGGGGAAAGCTTATCATAAGCTAGCTGAAACAGAAAAGGCAGCCAATGCTTGGGGTTCTTGGGATCCTGAAAAATTCACTGTAGAAGATTCAGCGTTTGGTTTTATCATGATGGAGAATGGGGCAACGATCTTTTTAGAATCTAGCTGGGCACTAAATAGTTTGGATGTAAAAGAAGCTAAAACTACTCTCCACGGAACGAAGGGCGGGGCTGATATGAATGATGGGTTGACCATCAACGGAGAAGATCACAGTACACTTTTTGAAAAGAAAATCGAATTAGAACCTGGTGGTGTTGATTTTTATGATGGCTCAGGAGATAAGCCTGAAGTGTTAGAAGCACAGTCTTGGATCGATGCAATTCTCAATGATACGGAACCTGTTGTGAAACCTGAACAAGCGTTAGTGGTGACAGAAATTCTTGAAGCAATCTACAAAGCATCAGAAACAAATCAGCCTGTATTTTTCGATTAAAGAAAGGATGGAAAAACGATGATCCAAGTCACAATATGGAATGAATTCCGTCATGAGAAAACAGATGAAGCGGTAAAAAAAGTTTATCCTGAGGGGATTCATCAACAAATCGCACAATTTTTAAAAGAAGATGATTTTTCAGTACGAACCGCTACTTTGGATGAGCCAGAACACGGTTTAACAGAGGAAGTATTAGCCAACACAGATGTTTTGATTTGGTGGGGACATGTTGCTCATAATGAAGTTTCTGACAAAATTGTTCAACGTGTTCATCAATGTGTTCTTGAAGGAATGGGACTCGTTGTACTTCACTCAGGTCATATGTCAAAAATTTTCATGAAACTAATGGGAACTTCCTGTGATCTAAAATGGCGGGAAGCGCAAGAGCATTGTCGGATCTGGACAATTGACCCCAGTCATCCAATCGTTGAAGGAATTGGTGAGTACATCGAATTAGAACAAGAAGAGATGTACGGGGAGCATTTTGATATCCCGACACCAGATGACTTGATTTTTATCAGTTGGTATCCAGGTGGCGAAGTCTTCCGCAGCGGTTGTACTTATCATCGTGGGAATGGAAAAATCTTCTATTTCCAGCCAGGTCATGAAACCTATCCTTCCTACTATAATAAAGAGGTCCAAAAAGTCATTAAAAACGGTGTTCGCTGGTGTCAGCCTACACAAAATACGTATCCTAATTATGGCCATCACGAACCATTAGAAGATATTACGAACAGGAAAGGAAATAAACAATGAAACTAGGTGTATTTACTCCCTTATTTAATAACTTAAGCTTTGAAGCAATGATTGAAACCGTGTCAAAGTCAGGCTTGGAAGCCGTGGAAATCGGTACCGGTGGTTCTCCTGGAAATGCTCATTTAGATATCGATAAGATGTTGGCAAGTTCAGATGCTAGAAAAGAATATCTAGCGAAATTAGCAGATAAAGGCTTAACAATCAGTGCTTTGAGTTGCCATAATAACCCAATTTCTCCAATCAAAGAAACGGCTCAAGAGGCAGATGAACTGTTACAAAAAACAATCAAGTTAGCTTCTTTAATGAATGTGTCTGTCGTCAATGGTTTTTCTGGTGTTTCAGGAGGAAATCCAACCGATTCACAAGTCAATTGGCCGGTCTTGCCTTGGCCAACAGAATACGATGATAATTACAACTACCAGTGGGAAAATAAATTGATTCCTTATTGGAAAAATATCAATACAATAGCTGAATCAGCTGGTGTGAAAATCGGAATCGAACTGCATGGTGGTTTCTTATGCCACACACCATACACCATGTTGAAACTCCGTGAAGCAACTGGCAAAGCGATTGGTTGTAATCTTGATCCAAGCCATTTATGGTGGCAAGGAATCGATCCTGTTGCTGCAGTAAAAATTTTAGGTGAAGCGGGTGCGATTCATCATTTTCATGCAAAAGATACTTATTTAGATCAAGACAATATCAATATGCATGGACTAACCGATATGCAGCCATATGGTAATGTGAAAACTCGTGCATGGACCTTCCGCTCAGTAGGCTGTGGTCATGATTTAAAAGTCTGGTCAGATATTATTAGTGCACTTAGAATTTACGGGTATGATTACGTTTTGAGTATTGAACATGAGGATCCAATCATGTCGACCGAAGAAGGATTAAACCGAGCAATTACAAATTTGAAAAGTATTATGATCAAAGAACAACCAGCGGAAATGTGGTGGGTATAATCAAGGAAACAATGCTCCATAAAGTCGCCTTGTACTGTTCAACATCGACTCACCGTGTTCCTCGTGGTTCACAGCAAAGCTGGATGTCAAATAGAAGACAACAACTGTTTCTGATAGCTCCCAAACGCCAATTAGGCACTGAGTAACACCTATTCCCTATCTTACATCAACTAACGCTTATATAGAAAGGATTCAAAAAATGACAGCAATCAATTTTGCCGTAATCGGCTACGGCGGCATGGGGTCATACCATGTCCATAACATTATGCCCAATGAAAATGAACGAATCCACGTTGTGGGAACCTATGATATTTCTGGTGAGCGTCAAGAAATTTCCAGTCAACATAACCATAAAATTTACGCCTCGCTTGAAGAAGTACTTGCAGATAAAATGATCGAAGCAGTATTGATCGCCACACCCAATGATTCTCATTCAGACCTAGCAATCCAAGCCTTAAAAGCGGGAAAACACGTAGTTTGTGAAAAACCAGTGGCTATGAATGTCGCAGAACTAGATGAAATACTGAAAGTTGCCAAAGAAACTGGTCAAACCTTTATGGTCCATCAAAACCGCCGTTGGGATCCAGATTTCTTAATTACTAGAGAACTTTATAAAAACCAACAAATCGGTGAATTATTCCAAATCGAAACGCGTGTTCAAGGTGCCAATGGAATTCCTGGCGACTGGCGTCATGAGTTAAAACATGGTGGTGGAATGCTTTTGGATTGGGGGGTTCATTTACTAGATCAGCTACTATTTTTAGTGGACAGTCGGATTGAAAAAGTTTCCGCTGATTTAAGTTATATTTTAGGTGACGAAGTGGATGATGGCTTTATTGCTTATATTATTTTTGAAAATGGTCTACGTACCATTATTGAAGTTGGTACTACTAATTACACTAAATTGCCAAGATGGTATCTAAAAGGAACCCAAGGAACGGCTGTTATTAACGATTGGAATCTTTCAGGCGAAATGGTGGTTGAGTCTGGCAAACAAAATATCCAAGCGCCAACACCAATCCAAGCAGGCGTTGGCTTGACGAAAACCATGGCGCCACCTTCGGAAGAGGCTACCGAGACGTTGCCTTTACCAACAGCTTTCGCCGAATATGACACATTTTATAAAAACTTTTATAAAGTAGTCAGAGAGCAAGCAGAACCGGTAGTTAAAAATGACGAAGTACGTCAAGTGATGGTTTTAATTGAAGAAATAATGAAAGCAGCAAAAAGATAAGCGTAAAAAGTCAGTTGATCTCAGCTTAAAAGTAAAGTTCCCTTAGGGGTGCTTTACTTTTTTTTCGACTAAGCATAAAATGTTAAAGAACGTGTTTAGGAAAGAGAAAAGGGAGAACGTTGTGAAAAAAAAATTACAAATATTCAAAAAAAAACCAATTAAGTATTCATTTATTGTCATTGGCATGATCCTCTTAGTGGTCATTAGCAATTTGTATCTGCAATGGTGTCAAAATGAATTATCACTGGAATTAGTCTTCAAATTTGCTTTTTCATGGCATACAGAAAAATTTATTTTAGGAAGCCTTGTCTTGCTCATTTTTTTACTATTTTTATGTAGTTTGGCAGGCTCGCTTATTTTAGGCAGTGTCTTATATGCGATCACTATCGGTATCTTAGGGTTTGCTGACTATCAAAAAATGTTTTATCGTACTGAGCCAATATATCCTGATGATTTAAAAATGATCACAGAGTTTGGTTTGCTGAGAGAAATGATCGGCACGATTCCGTTTGTTTTGATTCTTTTGATTGCAGGAGTAGGTTTATTCTTTTTCGGAAAGGCAATGTACAAAAGCCGGCTATTACCGAAAAAAATCCAGATCATCCGCCTGTCAAGTTTAGTCGTAACAATAGGGTTGTTGGTTTATGTGAGTAATTTTAATAATCCAAATAACCTATTACGAAAAGCATATGATAAAACAGCACTTTGGATTCCTTACAGTCAGAAAATGAATTATTATAACACCGGATTTATGGGTGGTTTTCTATATAATCTCAAGGTTGAAGCGATGGATAAGCCAGATAATTACTCTAAAAAGACCATTGAAGCAATTACCAGTAAGTATACAAAAACTGCTCAAGAAGTAAGTGGTTCATCCGAAGCAGAACAGCCAAATATTATTTTTGTCATGAGTGAAAGTTTCTCTGATCCGCAAAATTTGACTGGTGTGACAGTGGATCAAAACCCTTTAAAATCCTATGACGAGATTGCTAAAACAACTTATAGTGGGAAAATGCTATCGCAAAATTATGGTGGGGGAACGGCTAATATCGAATTTGAAGCGTTGACTAGTTTTTCGATGGAGCTATTTAATCCACAATTAACAACGCCATACACAATGCTGATTCCAAAAATGACCGAAATACCTTCGATCGTTTCACTTTTAAAAAATCAAGATTACCAAGCAACAGCAATCCATCCTTATAATACCTCAATGTATAAACGCAAAGATGTCTATAAAACGCTTGGATTTGATCAATTTATTAGTGAAGAAACGATGACTTATAAAGATAAGTTACAAAACAATCCGTATATTTCGGATGAATCGGCTTATAAAGAGGTACTGGATCTACTAGAAGATGAAGACAATCCGCAGTTTGTCCACTTGGTGACGATGCAGACACATATGCCTTATAGCGATAAATATACTTCAACAGACTATTCTTCTAAGAGCCAAGGCAATAAAAAAGCAATCGATAGTTATATGCAGGATGTTGCGTATAGTAGTGAAGCGTTAAAAGAATTTACAACAGCATTGAAAGACGTAAAACGGCGGACCTTAGTTGTTTTTTGGGGGGATCATTTGCCAAGTATTTATTCAGATGAAATCAAAGCCGATAACGACGAAGTCAGAATGCATGAGACAGAGTTTTTAATGTACGATAATCAACAAAAATTAAGCGATAAAAAGAACCATGATGCCCTTAGTAGCCCTTTTTATTTTGCACCAACTCTGTTTGATCAAAGTAATATGCAAATGACTGGTTTTTATCAATTGTTGAGTGAACTGGAGAAACAAGTTCCAGCATTTGAAAAAGGCTTTTATTACAAAGATCAGCAATGGAGTCAAACCTTGACCCTAAATCAAGTGCAAAAAGAATTATATGAAGACTACCGTTTGATCCAATATGATATCGTATCTGGTGAAAACTATAGCTTAAAAACCGATTTTTTCAACTAAATGTTGGGATAAAAAAGGAGTCCAAAATGAGTTTTAAAAAGAAAGACAATCAAACCTATTATAATCCGATTCGTCGAGCTGTATTGAAGCATCAAATGATCCAGCCAGGTGATAAAGTAGCGATTGGCATGAGTGGTGGGAAAGATAGCACCAGTTTGTTGTATTTCCTAGATATGATCAGTAAGCAGAAACGATTAGGGTTTGAATTTGAAATCGTGCCGATCACCTTAGCAATGGGGTTTGATATGGGTATTGCACCGCTACAAGAATTTGTGGCAGGGTTAGGGTATGAATTAGATGTAGTGCCAACCAATATTGCCCAAGTCGTATTTGATATTCGAGAAGAACGTTCACCGTGTTCATTATGCGCCAAACTTCGCCGTGGCATTTTGTATAAACGAGCTAAAGAAGTTGGCTGTACTAAAGTCGCTTTAGGTCACCATTTAGATGATGCGATTGAAACTTATTTTATGAATTTCTTATTTCACGGTCAAATGGCTAGTTTTGAACCGTTGAGTTATTTATCTAAGACAGATATTACGCTGATTCGTCCATTACTTTATGTAGAAGAAAAACAGATTATTCAGTTTGTTCAAAGAGAAGAACTGCCTGTGATTTTTAACCCATGTCCAGTAGATAAGAAAACCAAACGGGAAGAGATCAAGCAGCTTGTGAGTGGTTTGGCACAAACTTACCCTGATATCAGAGAGAAATTTGTCATGGGTATGGAGCAAGGAACTGCTGAAAATTTCTGGAAGAAATCGGTGACGTCGATTGAGTGAAAAAAGAGTGTTATACGATAAAAAATACCTGACAAAAATTTTGTCAGGTATTTTTTATTGCTTATTGACC
The DNA here is from genome assembly GCF_002148425.2 of Enterococcus sp. 12C11_DIV0727. Classification (NCBI taxonomy): domain Bacteria; kingdom Bacillati; phylum Bacillota; class Bacilli; order Lactobacillales; family Enterococcaceae; genus Enterococcus; species Candidatus Enterococcus lemimoniae. The sequence continues at coordinate 3,420,003 of NZ_CP147248.1, forward strand.
GTCTACACACTTCGCTAAAGTTTCTTTAATAGAAGCAACGACATCATAATGTTTAACATTCAAAATAGGGAAGGTATCATTCGGATCCAAATATAAGTCATATTCCTGCATCATGGCTGATTTTGTTGAGTGGATGCCATGTTCCAACCCACCTTGATCAGCTTGGGCATCGATTCCTTCATAAATTGCTTTAACGTCTTCATAGCTGATAACAGGAACCTGGGTTTGTTGTCCTAAAGCCGCAACCATCATTTCGTAAAATTCTTGGTATTTCATATTCGTATCGCCGATGGCATAAGTACTGCGATGCGTTCCATTTTCCATTGCACCAACGGCCGCTTCGGCTACTTGTTCAACAGTGACCATTGCTGTTCCACCTTTAAGGGCTGGGAATACCGCTTGTCCTTTGATTTGATCGGTAAACATCTTCCAAAGAGGCTCTCTCCCTGGCATTGTGCCAAAAATATAAGGAAGTCGTAAGCTTGTCACGGTCATACGACCGTCACCTTCAGCGAAAGCTACTTGTTCTTGCAACAAACGCATCATTGGATACGCTTCTTGTTTTAAATTTGATTCTGGTAAACGCTCAGCAAATTCAGTAAAGTAAGAGCCGAAGACAACAAAATCTTTTACCCCAGCTTCCTTTGCCAAGTAAGCTAAACGTTGTGTAGGCAACACATTCGCTTCATAGAAAAATTTAGAAGCAGGCTTTTCTGGAACCACACGTTCATCTGCGCCAGCGGCATAGATAAAGCCTACACAGCCTTCAAGCATTTCTAAAATAGCCTCATCGGTCATGTCATTGATATTCCCTAATGTCACCGAAACTTGCTTTGAAAATAGATCAGTAGCAGGCATGGGTGGCAGAGCCACTGTTGCTACTTCATAGCCTTTTTTCAACAATTCTTCCGTTGTGTAATAACCTAAAAAACCAGTTCCACCTAACACGAAAACTTTTTTACTCATGAGAAAACCTCCATTGGTTTTATTGTGATATAAATCACATGTACAACTATAGTATAATCGTATTAAGAGTGAAATGTCGGACATTAGAAATAGAATTCTTATCCTAAAAGGACAAAGGAGCAAAGCAATGAAAAAGAAACTTCCATATAATGGGACGGAGTATTATGGTTTTAACATGACGGATGCAGATTTTATCGTAAGAAAAATAATTTTTCAAAGTGAAACCATTAAAACTAGCCGGATGTCGGTCCAATTTTTCTTTATTGAAAGTGGTTCAGGTAAAATTCAAATCAACAATCAAGAATACAGCTTAAAAAAAGGGAGTGTTCTCTGGTTATTTTCTTATCATGTCTATCAGATTGTTGAAGTGGAGGAAGCGATTCAAGCCATCACGTTCGAGTTATCCTTAAATGTGTTAATGCTCGCTACATTGACCACTCGCTCCGTCGAACAACATATGAATTTTTTTGAGTATTGGGATACACCTGCTTTAGACTGTAGTAAGAACGAATTTGCCTATCTACAAACAATCTTTACCCATGCTTTAAACGAATCTGAGCAGCAAGAACGTCTTTATGATTTATCCTTACTAGCTGACTTATATCAAGTGATCGTTTGGTTTGAACGAACGGCTAGACGTAATTGGATTCGGGAAAAAGATATGCGTGATCTCAGTTCAAAAACGCTGATGTATCTTCATTTTCATTTTAGAGAAACATTAACACTTGATCAAACGGCTGAAAAATTCAAAAGTACGCCTCAAACAATCAATCGAGGTTTAAAAAAACTGACAGGAAAAACCTTTGGAGACATTTTAAGCGAAGTTCGGATCAATAATGCATTAGCAATGCTGAATTTTGACGAGTTAGGGATTGCATTTATTGCAGATTTTGTAGGCTATTATTCAGTCCCTAGTTTTAATAAACAATTTAAACGAATAACTGGTTATTCGCCAACAGAAATCAAAAAAATAAAGCCAACACAGAAACAAGTCAATTCTTTTCGTTTCCAAAATAGCTTGCCTTTTGAAATCTATACCTATATTAACCAACATTATAGTGAACCAATCACCGTTCAAACAGTAGCGAAATACTTTTATTCAAGTCCAACAAAAATCGACCAAATCATTTTAGCGGAATTTGCGATGACCTTTAATGCCTTAGTCGAATATAACCGCATGTTATTTGCTCGTTCACTGTTGTTAAGTTCATCTAAAAAAATCAGTGAAGTCGCTGAAGCGTGCGGGTATCAATCAATCCGGACCTTTAATCGCCACTTTTTAACTTTTTGGGGAAATACACCGAGTAAATATAAAGAATTGATAACGGCTAGTAAGAAAGGACAGTAAAAGGAATCAAACTAAATTGACAGGCTAACATAATCGGAGTACGATGATATTAGATAGTAATTAAATGAAAAGTGGTGAGTGATTATGGAAAAAGTAAAAAGGATGTTGATCAGTCTCCTTGGACTCGTAGGTGCGATTAGTATTTTTGGTGGTGGAGTGTTATTTGCGGCGCTATTTATTTTACTGTTTGTATTATCAGTCGGACTGGAAATTATTACAAAACGCAGAGAAGATTCATCATCAATAATCTAACTGACTTAAAAATCATCCCCTATTGTTTATTGAAGTCATAACGATAGGGGTGTTTTGGCTGTAAACAATCGTAATCCTAGCAATCGTCCCCTTTTTTCAAACCAAACAGAAATTTTTCTGAAAATCAATACGATTTCATTTGAAAAACATTAAAAGAACAGGTATAATTAATTCAGCAATGATAATTGGTGTAAGATATTCAATCGGCAGCCATTCTATTATTTCATGAGGGAGTAACTGGCGGCGCTAGCTGCGGCAACATCACCAACTCCGAAAGAAATTTCTGGTGTTGTCTTAAACGGTGAGACTTATGTATGTTCTATTTAGCATACAGAGGTCTATTTTTTTTCGTTTCTGCTGCGAACCAATAAGTCCAAAAACGTGTTCGTTTCGCTATGTATGAAGTAAAATAGATTAAAGTAGCTGTAAACTATGAGGAGGATATCATGTCAGAAGAAAAAAAGGTTCAACTATCTGAAGCATTTTACACGCAGTCAGATGAAGAGGTCTTACAAAAGTTTGATACGACAACTGAAGGTCTATCAGCTCAAGAAGCCAAAAAAAGGTTAGAGAGTTACGGCGCCAATGCACTAGATGAAGGGAAAAAGAAATCGATCGTTGTAAAATTCTTTGAACAGTTTAAAGATTTTATGATCATCGTATTATTATTTGCGGCGGTGATCTCCGCAGTATTTTCAGGTGATATGGTCGATTCGTTCATCATTTTACTCGTTGTTGTCCTGAATGCAATCTTCGGTGTGATCCAAGAAGCCAAAGCAGAACAAGCCATCGAAGCGCTAAAAGAAATGTCCTCACCCAATGCGAATATTCGCCGTGATGGTCATGTAATAACTGTTAAAAGTGATGAGCTAGTACCTGGGGATATTGTGATATTAGAAGCAGGGGACGTTGTTCCAGCTGACTTACGTTTATTGGAAGCAGCTAGCTTGAAAATTGAAGAAGCAGCACTTACAGGTGAATCGGTGCCGGTAGAAAAAGAAGCAACTATTTTAGAAGGCACTGCATCTGATATTGGGATCGGTGACCGAATCAATATGGCTTACTCTAGCAGTAACGTAACCTATGGCCGCGGAATCGGTGTGGTTGTTGGGACTGGTATGAATACCGAAGTCGGTAAAATCGCAGGTATGTTAGCCAACGAAAAGGAAACAGAAACACCACTAAAACAAAATCTAAACCAATTAGGTAAAATGCTGACGATTGCGATTCTAGTGATTGCGGCGATTATGTTTGTGGTCGGTATGATGAATGGCCGCACATGGATCGATATGCTATTAACCTCTATTTCATTAGCCGTAGCAGCGATTCCAGAAGGATTACCTGCAATTGTTACGATTATTTTAGCTTTAGGTACACAAAAGATGGCGAAGAAAAATGCGATCGTCCGCAAATTGCCAGCTGTTGAAACCTTAGGTAGCACCGATATTATCTGTTCAGATAAAACTGGTACATTGACATTAAACCAAATGACAGTTGAAGCTCTTTACACAGATAATGAAGTAAAACCTGCAACGGCCGAAGTGTCATTGGATAATATGGCATTAAAAATCATGAACTATACAAATGATACTAAAATTGCTCAAGATGGCACATTGATCGGTGATCCGACCGAAACAGCCCTTGTTCAATATGGTTTAGATCACGATTTCAATGTAACTGAAAAAGTTGCGGCTGAACCTCGTGTTGCTGAAATTCCATTTGATTCAGATCGTAAATTGATGACAACTGTTCACCAATTAACAGATGGAAAATTCTTAGTTGCTGTCAAAGGAGCACCAGATGAATTACTAAAACGTTGTAACCAAGTTCTATTAAACGGTCAAACACCAGCTTTAGAGGACAAACAACGTCAAGAAATTTTAACCAACAATACAAAATTAGCGAAACAAGCATTACGTGTGTTAGGAATGGCGTATAAAATCGTTGATGCAGTTCCAGCTGAAATGGACTCTGACGTCGTTGAAAAAGACTTAGTTTTCGCAGGTCTTGTTGGCATGATCGATCCAGAGCGTAAAGAAGCAGCAGAAGCTGTAAAAGTTGCCAAAGAAGCGGGAATTCGCCCAATCATGATCACAGGCGACCACAGAGATACAGCCGAAGCAATCGCTGCTCGTCTTGGCATTATCAAAGAAGGCGACGATGATGCAGTAATCACGGGTGCTGAATTAAATGAATTATCAGATGAAGCCTTTGCAAAAGTCGTTGAACATTATTCCGTTTATGCACGTGTTTCACCAGAACATAAAGTCCGTATCGTAAAAGCTTGGCAACAAGAAGGGAAAGTCGTTGCCATGACTGGTGATGGTGTGAATGATGCACCAGCATTGAAAGCAGCCGATATTGGTATTGGCATGGGGATCACGGGGACAGAAGTATCTAAAGGGGCCTCTGATATGGTCTTAGCAGATGACAACTTCTCAACGATCATCGTAGCCGTTGAGGAAGGACGTAAAGTCTTCTCAAATATCCAAAAAACAATTCAATATCTACTTTCTGCCAACTTAGGGGAAGTTTTAACCTTATTTATCGCAACAATGTTAGCTTGGGATACTTTGCTACCTGTTCACTTATTGTGGATCAACTTAGTAACCGATACGTTCCCAGCAATTGCTTTAGGTGTTGAACCTGCTGAACGTGACGTGATGAGCCATGCGCCTCGCGGAAAGAAATCAAACTTCTTCTCTGGCGGTGTTTTAAGCAGTGTGATCTATCAAGGGATTACCCAAGGTGCGTTGACGTTGATCGTATACAAAATGGCGATCGAATTCCCAGCACACACAGCAGCCAATATGCCAAACTTATCAGCAACAGCCTTGTATGACTTACAACATGGTGATGCTTTAACAATGGCGTTTGCTACATTAGGTTTGATCCAATTGTTCCATGCCTTTAACGTGAAATCTATTTACCAATCAGTCTTTAAAGTTGGGTTGTTTAGAAATAAATCATTCAACTGGGCAATCTTAGTATCGTTCCTATTACTAGCTGCAACGATCTTGATTCCAGGTTTCAATGACTTATTTAGCGTAACGTCTCTAGATGGATACCAATGGGGAATCGTTGCTGGAACATCCTTTGCGATTATTCCAATCGTTGAAATCGTAAAATTTGTTCAACGTCGAATGGGTAAAAGCTAAGGGCAATAGTAATAAAACAGAAATGTGTCTTCGGATACATTTTTGTTTTATTTTTAAGGTCAAAACAAGTCAAAAAAGTGGACAAATTTTCAGATTGCGGTATTATTAATATAGACATTTAGCTTTAAAATATGGAGGTTATTCACTATGAACTATTTAGATGAAAATGAAGAAACAGAAGAGAAACAACAACCAAATGCATTTATGAAAAAACTTTTTGAAGAACGAACAATTTTGATCTATGGTGAAATCAATCAAGATTTAGCACGAGAAGTAACATCACAATTGCTATTACTGGCAGCGATGAATGATGAACCAATCAAAATTTTCATCAATAGCCAAGGTGGACACGTTGAAGCTGGCGATACGATTCATGATATGATCAAATTTGTAAAACCAGAAGTAATCGTGATCGGGACTGGTTGGGTCGCAAGTGCTGGAATTACCATTTATCTAGCTGCTGATGCGAAGAACCGTTACAGTCTACCAAATACTCGTTACATGATCCATCAACCTGCTGGCGGCGTTCAAGGACAAAGTACAGAGATTCAGATCGAAGCCAAAGAAATCATTCGTATGCGTGAACGTGTCAACCGTTTGATTGCTGAAGCAACAGGGCAAACATATGAAAAAATTGCCAAAGATACAGACCGCAATTTCTGGATGTCAGCTGATGAAGCAAAAGAGTATGGCATGATTTCTAAGATCATCCAAACAAGTGACGAAATTAAATAAATAATTGAAAAATAGGTTGGGACAGAAGCGTCTAGGCCTGAGAAATAAGCTAGTATTCACGAAAATTGTTCTTTAAATTTTTGTGAATACTAGCTTATTTCCGATGGGACTGCTTCTGCTTCCACCGTTTATTCGGGATTAGTATGTTTAACAAAAAGAGAACCGACTTTTGTCCCAAACCCGTTTATTTTTCTATTAATAAAAGGAAATAAGCATTTTACAGATTACTCTTGTCATCCACCTATAAAAAAGTGTAAAATTGAGTGATTACTAAAAGAAAGTAGGAAAAATTGTGAAACCAAATTTAGGCTATTATGTGCAAAACATCAATGATATTGTCAAAGAAACAGAAGAAGTCGGCGAAAAAATGAACGACTATTACGAAGAAGTTCGTAAAGCAATCGATGAAGAAAAAACAGCAGATTTATCACCAGAAAGAATTGCAGAAATCCAACGCATCTTCCAAGATGGTACCAAAGAATATACGATCATGTTGGAAAAAGTTACGCAATTACGTCCGCCAGCACGTGTGATGGGGATCCACAAAAAATTTGAACGTTCATATATTGAATACTTGGCTGGATGTAACGAAATGATTTTATCTTTAGATCCTGAAAAAGGCATAGATATCGATCTATTCAATCATTCAGAAGAAAAACAAGATAAAGCAACAGATGATATTTCATTTGCCATTACTCGAATGAGCAATCTTTTGTTAAAAAAATAAAAAAATAAATGAAAAATTGACAAAAAATAGGGATGGTTAATTTCTTTTTAATGTTATTTTTAGTAGACAAAAGAAAAAATGTGTTGTATTATATATTCATACCAACAACAACCTTTTTATTTTTCATTTTACTCTTATTGAGTAATACTCCTTTTCCATCGGCCTTTTCAGCCGGTGGTTTTTTATTTTTCTTGATTTTTATTAAACGTTTAATATTTGTTTATTATATGTTTTTGTGTAAAGTAAGTTATATTATTTAGACTAGTTAGACAAAAAAAGGACTAAAACAATTCGTAGAAGAGTTTGTTTTAGTCCTTTAAACTATACTGCGTTGATCTACCTTAATTTTCTACATTACGAACATAATCATCAAAATACTGAACCAAATCTGATTTGATTTTTTGATAGTCAGCTTCTGTGTATTCACGTTCTTCAATCGTTCCATTAAAAAATGGAATCTCCAACTCTTCACGCAGTCGATCTACAACTTCGCTTTGATCCATTTGGGCACCTTCTTTACCTAATATCTACTCTATTATAAAACATTAAAATCATTCGTCAACTGCTCAAAAGAATCTTTCATCGCAGATAACTTACTATAAAGTAGCGTACTATCATTATCTTCAAGGAAGAAGACTTGTTTCAATTCAAAATAAAAATCTTCAAAAGCGGCAAAAAAGGGCTGAACTTCTGATTTGGTTAATTCACTATTGCTAAAATAAAAAACACGCACACTATGATAATAAGTGAAGACCTCATTGATATTCAAAAGAATCCGAGTATCTTCAGGACGTGGACGGCTAGTAACTAAATCGTATAAAGATAGGCTTTTTGTGTGGATTTCAGATAAATAAGATAAAAGTAAATCCACTTTTTCATTGCTTGCTGACATTAAATCGACCTCCAATTTCCCTAATTATAATAAAAAATGGAAAGAAAGAGAAACAGGACACTCAATTTAAAAGAAAAATTTATAAAAAATGAAAATAGCAGAAAAAAGTTGACAAATAAATGAGAATGTTCTAATATTGATTTTAATAAAAAACTCATTGAAAAGAAGAGTACACAAGCTGACATTTATCACCAGTGAACGAATGATTTACTGGTATCAGAGAGCTTTCGTTTGGTGTAAGAAAGCAATGATCCCTTGTCGAAAATGATCTTGGAGAGGAAAAATCAATTCGATTTTTACGGCAGCTACCGTTAACCAGGCACCAAATCAAGAAGTTATTCTGCGTTTGGGTTGAGATGGATTTAAATTCCAATAAAGGTGGTACCGCGACAGTCGCCCTTTACTAGTCTAAAGCTAGTAAAGAGCGGCTTTTTTGTTTCATTCAAATTACTTTCCAATGAGAATAAATAGAGGAAGAGGTGGTCATTATGCAAGAAGGTGACATGTGGTGTAAAAAGGGAAATAGCATAAATATAATTAAAAATAGAAAAGGAATGAAGCATAATGACAAACTCTAACTATCAATTTGAAACGATCCAAATCCATGGTGGGCATACACCAGACAAAGAAACTAATTCAAGAGCGGTACCGATTTATCAAACAACCTCTTACACGTTTGACGATACTCAAGATGCGGCTGAAAAGTTTGCCTTATCTAAGGTCGGTAATATCTATACGCGAATTACGAATCCAACAACAGCAGTCTTAGAAGATCGACTAAATGAACTAGAAGGGGGTGTTGGCGCAGTTGCAGTAGCTTCTGGAACTGCAGCCGTTACTTATGCCATTCAAAATCTAGCTAGCAGTGGAGATCATATTGTTTCAGCATCTACTTTATATGGTGGTACATTTAATTTATTTGCCCATACGTTACCTGAGTTTGGCATTACAACAACGTTTGTTGACCCAGATCGCTTAGCTAATTTTGAAGAAGCAATCAAAGAAAATACGAAAGCGATATTTGTGGAAACGATCGGCAATCCGATTACAAATGTTGCAGATTTAGAAGCGATTGCAGAAATTGCCCATAAACACGAGCTCCCGTTGATTGTTGACAACACTTTTGCGACAGCCTATTTAAATCGTCCTTTTGATTTTGGTGCTGACATTGTTGTTTATTCTGCAACAAAATTTATTGGTGGCCACGGTGTTGCACTAGGTGGAGTGATCATTGATTCAGGTAAGTTCAACTGGGCTAATGGCAAGTTTCCCAAATTAGTTGATCCAGATCCAAGTTACCACGGACTTTCGTACACCAAAGATGTGGGAGCAGCAGCTTATATCACACGTTTAAGAGTCTCGTTATTACGAGATACAGGAGCGGCTATTTCACCATTCAACAGTTTCTTGCTGATTTTAGGTTTAGAAACACTGTCTTTACGTTTAGAACGCCATGTAGCCAATGCCCAAACTGTTGCAGAGTTTTTGATCAAACATCCTAAAGTTGCATGGGTAAATTATCCAGGCTTATCAGACAATAAGTATCATGAACTAGCAGAAAAATATTTACCTAAAGGTGCAGGCTCGGTCTTTACTTTTGGGGTTAAAGGTGGAGCGGAAGCAGGAAAAAACTTGATCAATCATGTCGAACTATTTTCACTATTAGCCAATGTTGGAGATGCCAAATCATTGATCATTCACCCTGCTTCAACTACTCATTCCCAACTAAGTGAGGAGGAATTAAAAGCCTCAGGAACTTCACCGGAATTGATTCGTTTATCGATCGGGATTGAAAATATTGAAGATATTATTGGCGATTTGGAACAAGCACTGAATAAGTTATAAGCATAAAAAAGAAAGCTGATCCCGAATAAACGGTGGGAGCAGAAGCAACTCCTTCTTATTTCTCGGAGTTAAACGCTTCTGTCCCAACCTCTTTCTTAAAAAAATTCTCATAAAGTTATTGACTTTAATTGAAAACTTCTGTATCTTTAACACTATAGTTTGAATTATTCAAAAATTCTGACAATAAAGGATGTTGAAAATGATGAACAAACAGACAACAACAATTACATTCTTATTATTAATTAAGGACTCATCACACTGATTTCTAGAAACCAGCTGTAGCCCAGCTTTTTCTTATCAGACGTTGAGAGTCCTGTTTTCGCATTGCATGAACGGGATGACAAAACATCCCATATTCGTGGGATGTTTTTTTATTGCAAATCACAGCGACTGCTTGCAGAGCTGATGATGCGCAATACTTGGCGAACGAAGAGAGAGAAGTTTCATTCGTTTGACCTAACTATAAAAAAAATGAAGAACACTATTCACTCAATTCAGAAAGGATGTATGAACATGAAAAATATCCAATTTTTTGACACCACTCTAAGAGACGGCGAACAAACTCCAGGTGTAAATTTCAACACGAAAGAAAAAGTCCAAATTGCCAAACAACTTGAAAAATGGGGCATTGATACGATCGAAGCGGGATTTCCGATCGCATCAGTTGGTGATTTTGAAGCAGTCAAAGCAATTGCTGAAAATGCAGAAAAAATGACTGTCGCAGGTCTGGCACGCTGTCAAAAAGCCGACATTGATCGGGCATACGAAGCCTTGCAAAATGCCAAGTATCCACAAATCCATGTATTCTTAGCTACAAGCCCAGTGCACATGGAATTCAAACTAAAAATGACACCAGATGAAGTGATTGCTTCTATTAAAGAACATGTCAGCTACGCAAGAACTAAATTTGAGAAAGTCCAATTTTCTCCAGAAGATGCGACGAGAACTGAAAAGCAATTTCTACTAAAAGCGGTTCAAACAGCTATTGATGCAGGGGCGACGATCATCAATGTTCCCGATACTGTGGGCTATTCCAATCCAACGGAATACGGTGCCCTATTCAAATTCTTAATTGAAAATATCCAAAGCGACCAAGAAATTATTTTCTCCTCTCATTGTCATGATGATCTAGGCATGGCGACGGCCAATGCCTTAGCGGCTATCGAAAATGGTGCTCGTAGAGTGGAAGGAACAATCAACGGTATCGGCGAACGTGCTGGTAATACAGCCCTTGAAGAAGTAGCTTTGGCTCTTTACATTAGAAAAGATTTCTACGAGGTCAAAAGCAATATCACCTTGAATGAAACGAAAAGAACCAGTGATCTCGTCAGTCGGCTATCAGGCGTGGCAGTGCCAAGAAATAAAGCTATTATTGGATCCAATGCCTACGCACATGAGTCTGGTATCCATCAAGATGGTGTCTTGAAAAATCCAGATACTTACGAAATCATCACACCGTCACTTGTTGGGGTCAATCAAAACTCATTGCCGCTAGGAAAACTATCTGGTCGCCATGCCTTTGCGACAAAAATGGAAGCTCTAGGCTACCAACTAACGGAAGCAGAACTAAAAGATGCCTTCAAACGGTTCAAATCACTAGCTGACAAAAAGAAACAAGTTACAGAAGATGATCTGATCGCCCTAATGGTTGGTCAATCGCAAGAATGTAGTGAAGATTATCGCTTAGAGCGTGTCCAACTACAATATGTTTCTGATGGTAGCCAAGGAGCGATTGTTTCCATCAATACTGGAGATGACGAAACCAAAACAGAATCAGCGATCGGTTCAGGAAGTATTCAAGCGATTTATAATTCGATCGATAAAATATTTGTCCAAAAACCAGAACTACAAGAATATTACATCAAAGCCATTACGGGTGGGGAAGATGCCCAAGCAGAAGTCCATGTAACGTTAGCAGATGCAGAAAATAGACAACAATTCAACGGCATTGGCATCGACTTTGATGTTCTACAAGCGTCAGCGAAAGCCTATGTTAAAGCTAGTGAACAATTTCAAAAAGAAGTGGGGAAAGCCTAATGAGTAAACGAATCGTAGCATTGCCAGGTGATGGCATCGGAGCCGAAATCATGGATAGTGCACTAAAAATTGTAGCCGAAATCATGGTACAAGATAATCTGGATTTTGATATTGAACGCTTTGCTTTTGGCGGTGCTGGTATTGATGAACAAGGAGATCCCTTACCAGAAGCTACCTTAAAAGCTTGTGAAAAGGCAGATGCCATTTTACTTGGTGCTATTGGTGGACCTAAATGGGATGATGCACCGAAACGACCTGAACAAGGATTGTTGGGGTTAAGAAAAGCTTTAGGACTATTTGCCAATATCCGCCCGATTTCAGTGCCAGATGCAGTCGTTCATTTATCTCCGTTAAAAGAAGAAAATGTTCGCGGTGTTGATTTTGTCGTTGTTCGAGAATTAACTGGTGGTATTTACTTTGGTGAAAAGAAACTTGGTGAAACAGAAGCCTCTGATCTGTGCACTTATTCCAAAGCAGAGATTCAACGGATTATCAGAAAAGCTTTTGAAATCGCTCAAACTAGAAATAAAAAAGTGACCTCGGTAGATAAAGCCAACGTGTTAGCAACAAGTAAATTATGGCGTCAAACAGCAGAAGAAGTGGCACAAGAATTTCCAGATTGTACCTTAGAACATCAATTAGTCGATTCAGCAGCGATGGTCATGATCCAAAAACCCAAAGACTTTGACGTGATCGTTACAGAAAATCTATTCGGCGATATCCTAAGTGACGAAGCATCAGTGATTCCAGGATCATTGGGCATGATGCCAAGCGCTAGTCACAGCGAATCAGGGCCTTCATTATACGAACCGATCCATGGTTCAGCGCCAGACATCGCCAATCAAAATAGAGCCAATCCAATGTCGATGATTTTATCAGCCGCAATGATGTTGCGCCAATCGTTTGGCTTAGAAAGCTCAGCAAAGAAAATCGAAAATGCGTGTGATCATGTCATGAATCAAGGAATCTTAACGACAGATTTAGGTGGTAAAGCAACAACCACAGAATTTACCGAAGCGGTCATCCAAGCACTACAATAAATCAAATAAAAAAAGCAATAGTAGGTGAAGAATCCATGAAACGAAATCAGCAGATCCAAGCCCATTTTGACCAAGAAGCACAAGCGTTTGATGAAGTTATCCAAAAAATTATTCCACATTATGATCAAATGATCGAAGCAATTGTTGCCAGTATTCCTTTTGCAAAAGACCGACCACTTTCGGTGATCGATTTAGGTTGTGGCACAGGGACGGTAGCACAAGCCGTTCAAAATATCTATCCCAACGCCGTGATCACATGTGTCGATTTGAGTGAAGAAATGCTGGAGATCGCCAAACAAAAACTAAACAATCAAGTGACTTGCATTGTTAGCTCTTTTGAAAATCTGACTTTTGAAACAAGCTATGATGTCGTCGTTTCTTCACTTGCGTTGCATCATTTAGAAGATCAAGCGGCACATCAACACTTTTATCGTCAAATTTATCAAGCACTAAATCACACTGGATTATTTATCAACGCAGATGTGATTCAAGCATCAAGCACTGAACTACAAGAAGCCTTTATGCAAAAATGGATCACTTTTATGAATCAGCAAATTACATTAAAAGAAATTCAAGAACGCTGGTTAAAAAGTCATTTTGAAGAAGATCGTCCTCAACCTTTAATGGCGGAGTTGAAAACACTAGAACAAGTTGGGTTTCAAGCTATTGATGTCGTATATAAATACTATAACTACGCAGTGTATCTTGGGAAAAAGGCTTAGAATTAGAACGAAAATAAAAAATGGATGTGACTTAACATGGGAAAAACACTATTTGATAAACTTTGGGAACAACATGTGGTATCAGGCGTTGCAGGAGAACCACAACTACTATACGTCAATCTTCATCTGATTCATGAAGTAACCTCACCACAAGCCTTTGAAGGGCTAAGAGAAGCTGGTAGAAAAGTCCGCCGACCAGATAGAACGTTCGGCACAATGGATCATAATGTGCCAACACAGGATATCTTTAATATCACCGATTTGGTTGCAAAAAAACAAATCGAAGCATTACAGAAAAACTGCGAAGAATTCGGCGTGACTCTTTGTGATAATGGTAGTGACCGCCAAGGGATCGTGCATATGGTGGGACCTGAAACAGGCTTGACCCAACCAGGAAAAATCATTGTTTGTGGTGATTCACATACAGCCACGCATGGTGCATTTGGTGCGTTGGCGTTTGGGATCGGGACAAGTGAAGTTGAACACGTTTTTGCAACACAATGTATTTGGCAAAATAAACCAAAATCAATGGGTGTCAAGATCACTGGGAAACTAGCAAAAGGCGTGTATGCCAAGGATATCATTCTAGCGTTGATTGCAAAATATGGCGTTGATTTTGGTGTGGGACATGCGGTTGAATTTTACGGGGAAACGATCGAAAACCTAACGATGGAAGAACGCATGACCATCTGCAACATGGCCATCGAAGGCGGTGCAAAAATGGGCATGATGGCACCAGATGAAAAAACTTTTGAGTATGTACGTGGCAGAGAATATGCGCCAGAAGATATGGATGCAGCAATTGCTGATTGGAAAAAACTGCCAAGTGATTCCGATGCAACATATGATGTGGATCTAGAATTGAATGCGGATGAATTGGTTCCTTTCATTACATGGGGGACGAATCCAGAAATGGGCATCCCAATCACAGGAACATTCCCCGAAATCCAAGACATGAACGATGAACGTGCCTATAATTATATGGATTTAAAACCGGGACAACGCCCATCAGATATCGAAATCGGTTACGTCTTTATCGGCTCATGTACCAACGGTCGCCTATCTGATTTGGAAGAAGCAGCACGTATTGTAAAAGGGAAAAAAGTTAAAGAAGGCATTACTGCGATCGTTGTACCAGGCTCAAGACCTGTTCGAAAAGCAGCAGAAAAAATTGGCTTGGATAAAATCTTTACCGAAGCTGGATTTGAGTGGCGAGAACCAGGTTGTTCCATGTGTCTAGGCATGAACCCAGACCAAGTACCAGCAGGCGTCCACTGTGCTTCAACGTCTAACCGAAACTTTGAAGGACGTCAAGGTAAAGGGGCAAGAACCCATCTTTGTAGCCCAGCGATGGCAGCAACTGCTGCAATAGAAGGAACATTTAAAGACATTAGAGAGGAGCTTGGTGCATAATGGAGGCATTTACACAACATACAGGAACCACGGTTCCACTAATGAACGACAATATCGATACAGATCAGATCATTCCAAAATCATTTCTAAAACGAATCGAAAAAACCGGATTTGGCGAGTTTTTATTTGATGAATGGCGTTACTTGCCAGATCGTACACCAAATCCAGAATTTACTTTAAATGAACCGCAATATAAAGAGGCGACAATTTTGATTTCAGGTGATAACTTTGGTTCAGGTTCATCAAGAGAGCATGCGGCTTGGGCACTGGATGATTATGGTTTTAGAGCAATTATTGCAGGCAGTTTTAGTGATATATTTTATATGAATGCAACAAAAAATGGCTTGTTGCCGATTGTCTTACAACAGGAAGAACTAAACGCTTTAGCGGGGCTTGGGGCTGATGAAACGATCACGATTGATTTGCCTGCCCAACAAGTAATCACACAAAGTGGCACCTATTCTTTTGAAATCGACAGCACTTGGAAGCATAAATTGGTAAATGGGTTGGATGATATTGCCATCAGTTTGACACATGATGATGAAATTGCTGCTTATGAAGCGAAGATTCCGGCTTATTGGCAATAGGAAGAGTAAGAGTGCTACATCGAAGACTGTTTTCGGTGTAGCTTCTTTTCATTAAATCGTTAGGATGGTGAAATCAATGGAATGGAATGCAAAAAAATATAATACCACCCATGATTTTGTTTTTAAATATGGTGCTGGACTGTTGGAATTATTACCGAAAGAGCCGAAAAAAGTGTTAGATATTGGATGTGGAACAGGAGCATTGACGAATCAAATTGCAGAACTTGGACATGAAGTGACAGGAATCGATCAGTCGATAAATATGATCAATCAAGCAAAAGAAAGCTACCCTGATTTGAGTTTTTTACAGGAGGATATTTTAAATCCCTCGGATCAAATTAGGCTGTATGATGTTGCTTTTTCGAACGCAGTTTTTCATTGGATTCCTGATCAAGATTTATTATTAAAGAATATCAGTGAGCATCTAAACGTAAATGGACAGTTGATTTGTGAGTTTGGTGCAGTTGGAAATGTTCAGATGATTAGAGAAGCTTTTGGGCGTGAGTTAAAAGCATTGGGTGTATCTTTTGAGGAGCCGTTTTGCTTTACGTCTGTTGAGGGTTATCGGTTTTTGCTAAAAAAGAATCATTTTGAGGTTGTGGAGATTTTAGAATACGAACGGCCGACACCGCTTAAAGGCGGTAAGTATGGTTTGAGAGAGTGGATGGAACAATTTTATGCTGCTGAGTTGGGTGAACTGTCGATAGAACAAAAAGAACAAGTTTTTGTGAATATGGAGCAAGAATTGGCACCTCGTTTGTGGAAGAAAGATCATTGGGAAGCAGATTATCGGAGATTGAAGATCAAGGCTTCAAAAACCAGATGATAGTAGCAACTAAGAGAAATTAGTAAGTACAAGGTGCTTGGAGCAGCGGCAGGTGTTATTGCAGCAGTTGCACCATGAATTGGTTGGCGATTAGTCTATTCTATAGTAGCTTCTGTCGCAAGTCTTGTCGGTCAGAATAGTAAAAATGATGTTATTGTTCGCGTCAGAAATTGAAGAATTTCTTCTATGTCTTATCAATAAAAAAGAAAGAATGTGATTGATGATAACGATGAATAAGCAAAAAAGGTTTGTAGGTACACTACTCGTTTTTGTCTTTTATGTAGGATTAAATTATTTTTAATTCATGAGAATTTCGAAAATAATTATTTGACAGGTTTGTTGGTGGTTTTTGTAAATAGCATTTTTATTATAATTTTAAGAATACTATTAAAGGGACTGTTTAACGTTAGTAGAAGTTTACTCGTTTTTTCTATAATGATATTACTTCTATTATTAGGAGTACCGTTGCTGCTTGTTGTTTTGTCTTAGTCAGTTACGAATGCGAATAGAGTGTCTAGAATAAGAATAGAAGAGAAAGCAAGAAATTTCCAATTTATGGTAATTCTTGCTTTTTTCTATTCATTTTTTTCGAATTTAAAATGAAAGAATTGATAAATATGTTAAACTAACTATGAGAAATAAAAAATAGCGTGTTATTTTTTATAATAAGTAGAAGCGGGTAAAAAATGAAGAAAAAAGTTTTGGGGATTTCCATTGGGGGAGTAATACTTATTGCCATTGTTATTGGCGGTATCATGTTGCAAAAGCAAGCAAACGAGAAGAAAAAAATTGCTATGACCCAACAGGATATCACAGCAATTGAAACAGCCACGACGAAAGATGGAGAACTGTATACTGAAGTTACAGCACTGTTTGATGAGAAAGAGGAGTTTCTAAATAAAGAAATCACACCAGTAATGATCAAAGAAGCAAAAGACAATCTTTTAAAGAAGCAGACCGAAATCGAAACACTAAAACGTGAGTACAGTAAAAAAATAAATGCTAGTGTAGCAGACGACAACATTCAACTCTTACAGAAAAAAATTGTTTTGGCAAGTAATAAATTAGAGATACAAACAGAGATAAATGATCTGTTCAGCTCAAAAGAATCAGCGATTGAAGGTCATACTATCAAAAAGGAATTACCAATTACGATTGATTTAACTAAAGAAAAAATCACCGCAGTTATGGAGAAAGTAACTGAAAACAAAAAGCTAAAAGGAAAATGGCAAGAAGCAATCGATTCTATCCTTAAAAATGCTACGGAGCAAGTAGAACAAGAAGAAAAAATCAAGAAACTAATCAATGACTCATTTGATGGTAATATACCCAAAGAAACCATTTAAAAAAGTGATTACGATGTGTTGAACAAAGAAATAGAGAAAGTTAAAAACGAAGAACTAAAAACTACATTTACTACAAAATTAATTTTAATGAAAGCCACGCTTGATACTCAGAGCCAAATAAGTGCGTTGACGCAACAACAAAAAAACGCTGAAGAAGAAGCCAAAAAAGCATTAGAAAAAGCAAAAGCAGACACCACCAAAGCGGTAGAACAAGCTATAGGGGATGATAAAATATTACTGGGGTATTCAGACGATCAGATTGAATATGCTCGTGTCTGGTTGACATTGATTGGTGTGAAACCTTCAGAACTGAATGCAAAAACAATTACTGCAGGAACATCTCTCAATCCATATGATAAAAGAAGTGTCACGTATCCGACTGATGCCATTATGCTTTACGGAGGCTATAGTGCTGAAGGGCAAATCGTGTATACAAGCAATCGAAACGGAACAATCAATGTATATCCAGTACCAAGTCATTGGCAAATCGGCCCAGAAGTTGCCAATGATCCAGAAAAAGTAAGAGCATTGACTCAAGATATTTTGGACAATGTCCGAGTGGTAACCGTAGATGTAGGGAATCCAAGAGATGTGCTGGATTTGATAAAGATACAGAAGTAATGAGTTTTAACTGAACAAAACAGGTAGTTTAGAAAATAAAAAATTTCTAAACTACCTGTTTTTATATAACCTTAATACTCTTATATTTGTTTTTTATGTATATTTTGCTTTGATAAGAAAAAAATGCAATTAAATTCAATAGTATTCAATTTTTTGTTAAAAATTATCTTGAAAGAATTAAGTTCAAGATAATTTTGTTCCTTATTATATGTAATCAAAAGAGTGGAATTGATCACTTGTATAAGTATATTCTATTATTTTTATTTAGTCTAGTAGAAAAAAAACATTTTTTTATCAAAATTTTCTATTTTTTGTTAAAAAAATGATAAAAATTTGTTGTTTTATTGATTGATTCCATTTTAGAAAGAGATATTTATAGGTATAATTCGTTTTTTAGCCGTCAAAAAACCGTCAAATTAAAAATTCCTAGGAGGAGAAAAGTATGTCAAAAAGAGGAGAAAATATCTATAAACGAAAGGATGGTCGCTGGGAAGGACGTTATAAAAAAGGTCGGAATAAGGAAGGTAGAATTGTTTATGGTTATGTTTATGGAAAACAATATAATGAAGCAAAAGAAAAATTATCAAAAAAAAATGTAGACTATTCTATGTATGGAGAAACAGCTGTACAAGAAGAAATGATGGTGGATGAATGGTTAAATTATTGGCTAAATATTTTAATGAAAAATAGAATCAAACCGTCTACCTATTCAAATTACAGGGGGCGAATCAACCGTCATCTTGCGCCATTTTTTAAAAATAAGCCATTATCTGAGCTGGAAACAGCCGATATAGACAGATTTATTTATTCATTGTATCTATCAGATCTTTCATCCAACACTATTCGCAGTATTATTAGTATGTTAAGAAGTGCTCTGAAAAAGGCTGTAAATGATAATAGAATTTCAAAAAATCCTTGCCAAGGGGTTCTTTTACCGGCATTAACCAAACCAAAAATAAAAAGTTTAGACAGAAAGCAACAAAAAAAATTAGAACAGATTTCTTTATATAAAAAAGAGTGTTCGGCAGAAATTATTGCGTTGTACACGGGAATGAGAATTGGAGAGATCAGTGGATTAAAATGGGAAGATATCGATTTTAAACACAATAAAATTTTTGTAAAAAGAACCATTTCCAGAATCCCTTCAGTAACAGAACCAAACAAAACTGAGATTATTATTGGGAAACCAAAGTCAATTAATGGAGAACGTGCCATACCAATATCTAAAAATTTAAAAAGATATTTATTGGCAAAAAAGCAAAAAAGTACCAGTGTATTTGTCATTTCATGCAAAAATAGTTTTACAGAACCACGTATTATTAACTATCGTTTTAAAAAAGTAGTAGAAGAATCAAAAATAGGTTCTGTTCACTTTCACGCACTTCGTCATACTTTCGCAACGAGATGTGTTGAATCAGGAATTGATATTGCGACATTGAGTAAAATCTTAGGGCATGCATCAACCAAAATGACACTCGACATCTATACGGATTCATTGTGGGAAACGAGACGCTCAGCCATGATGGTGATTGATAGACAGCTTAATTATGATGAAAAGATACTCTTATAATAAAAGAGGAGGCATTCAGCAAAACGCTGAGTGTCTATTTTTTTAACCGTCAAAATTATGGTCAAATCTTATTAAGAAATGAGGAATAATCGGATGAATCGAATGAATATCTTGAACTTAATTCTTTCAGGATATTCATTATTGTGTTTTTTTAAATTAACGTGATAAGTATAAATTTCAGATCAAAACGTCTTCAATAGTATTTTGCTTTTGAATGCACACTAAGAAAGTTTTTTAGTTCTGGATATAAATTTAGTAGGAGGTACCTGCAATGTACACTATCGGTATTTTTCGAGATTCGTCTCAACCTGAATTGGATTATACCAAAGAATTGGTGAGCTTAGGTCATGAGGTTACAATTTTACAAGTCAAAAATGTAGGTTCTGAACTAGCAAATGTAGATGCATTTATTATTGAAGAATCCACGATGAGTGATTTATCTAGTATTTGCAAAAATATTCTGGAGTTAAGAACGAGATTAAATAAATTGATCTGGGTATTGTTGATTGAAAATGATGAAGAAACAAAAACCAAAAAGAAAATTTACCTACAACTAGGTGCAGACGGGGTCTCTGTTTATGAAGATGAGTTTGTTTTACAATTTTCAAATATCTTAAAACGGATTGAGAATAAGGAAGAACCTAACGTTTTACAGACGAGATCAACGGCAGAACCCTTATTAGAACTACTTCCAGAAAATCTCAGTGTTTTAAAAGAAGGAAAAGTCGAAATCAGTTTAACCAAATTAGAATTTAAAGTCTTAGAACTCCTTCATAATAAGCACGATAAAGCATTGACCTATGAAGAAATCTACCAACATATTTGGGAAAATGAAAGTGCTGAGAAAAAAGAGTATCGAGTAAGTAATATCATATTCCATTTAAGAGGAAAAATAGAAGAAGACCCCACTACGCCGAAATTCATCAAAACAGTTCGGACAATCGGGTACAAATTAGCACTGAATCCACAGGTAAACAATGTTGGGATGAATCAAGCTTGAAGGAGGTGAAGAAACTGAGAACATTCTTTGTAAACTAATGGGGCAGGAGGGAAAATGAATGAAATGATTAAAAAAAGAAAATTTCAATTAGTTGGAATGAGCATAGCCATTCTTTCGATCCTTATTTTAGCTATGTTTTCACAGCTGCATTCTTCTACAAGTAAGATTTTTGCCAAATCACCGATTTCGTTGACAACTGTTGAAGAGGAACTTTATGCAAATGAAGTATTTCATATAAAGATCTCTGACACAAGAGCTGAAAACGAGCTAAAGAAGTCTGATGAGAGTAGTCCATCAACTGATTTGGGTGAGTCAAAAAAAGATTGGCAAATTCGTCTTCCTGAAGGAATAGAGTTTAATGAATCAGAAGAAAGAGCCATGCTTTTACAGGAAGATCCAAAAGCAGCGTTTCCTGTTTTTAATTGGAATGAAGAAACGCGGATGTTGACTATCACAGTGAATAGTACTCAATCTTCCCTGAAATTAGCATTATTAGCAGAAAAAAGTGGCGACTATTCACTGACATTGACCGATGAAGCAAATAGTGTTGGTCAAGGAGAGTTAAAAGTTGTCGTCAAAGAATCGAAAGAGAATACGGAAAATAGCCAAGCTCCTGCCAATTTAGATCTCGCTCAGCCGAGAGCATTAAGCAGCCGTGCTGCTGGAACAGCAGAAGTAACAGATTGGCAAAGTTTTGTTGAGGCGATCGCAGATAACACAGTGAATACTATTTCGATACAAAATGATATTACACTGTCAGGCACGTTAAATAACTATAAGGATTTATTTAGTGTTAGTTCAGTTGATCTAACCAGTGCGCAAAATGTTTATTTATATATCAATAAAAATGCGACTGCACGCTCACTAACGATTGATGGAAATGGTCATAACTTTAATTTTGGCAACTTAGCGATAGGCTTTTTAAACCAAACGAGTTATGTATCAGGAAGTTCAGGCACTATTTTTGGTTATTGGGATTTAAAATTTCAAAACATTAATATGAGTTCTTCAAACTATTCCGGCCCATTTTATATTTCATCGTATACGGCAACAGAGAGCGCTGCGAATGGATTGACAGGAACGATTCGAAGTAACGCGAATATTTCTTATGACCTTACTTCAGCTACCAATACGAGAAATGTGACCGACTTTTTAGGTTACACGATTGGACTAAATGATCCATGGGTAACAAATGTAGAACTGTTAAATGATATCTACACAACTGCCCCAACGTATTCATCCAGTTACTTCATTTATAGTCCATATTTACGGTACTCGCAAAATGTGACTTCAACAACATCGATTGGTATAGCTTCTGGTGGTGAGTCACACATGTATTTCCAGTTACAAGGTAATGCACGAACTGTTAAAGTGAATGGAAACAATTACACACTAGATTTTGGTTCACTTTGTTTTTCTTTTTTAGTCTACAATAACTTGGGGTCAAAAGAATGGGATATCCAATTTAGTAATATGACGGTTTACCATGGTAATTATTGGGGCGCAATGATTTTCAACAATGGTGCCAATGGTGGAAAGATGACCATGGACAATTATACTGGTTATGGAACACAGTTTTTAGAGTCGCAACAAACCAATTTAACCCTGAAAAACAAAGTCCATTTAGAACAACAACGTACGTGGACTTCTGTAAGAAAAGACGGGACAACGATTCGTACATGGAACGTGAATAATTACCAACAAGGAAGTTTAGCGATTTCCACAGCTGTTGTAGAAGATAATGCAGATGTTTATATTTCTTCACTTGGATCAAACGTTCTTTACATTCCATCAGGTAGTTTTGAAATCGGTAAAAATGTAAAACTAAAATTGGAACGTGGCAATCAAACAACTGCCGCCGAATACTATAATACCAACTTGAATATTTCAGGCGGTGTATTATCCGTTGGTGAAGGCTCTACCGTTGACATTTTAAACCATCACGGAACATTCGGTGGTGCTGTCTATTTAGGATCCGCCACATCTGAGTTAAATATTGGAAAAAATGCGACGGTCAATATCCAAACAGATGCCTATTCTGGAACGGGAAACAATGATATAAACTATAATCCAATTTACATGAATGGTGGTTCCATTAACGTTTCAGGAAACTTAAATGTTAAAGGGGTAAACATGGGGGCCAGCACAACAGATTTATTCTATGTTGCAAATAACTCAACCTTTATCGTTCAACCGAATGCTTCGTTTGATATTCAAAGCGACAGCACGTCTATCACGCAATATTTATTACGAATGGGTGGCGCATCATCAACCTTTAAATTCTCAGATGCAAAACGCGTGAATCTGCAAAAAAACAAAGCCTTGACCAGTGGAACAACGACAAATAATGGCTTGATTTGGTCTCAAGGAAACCTAGATGTTTCAGTTCAAAACGTCTTCCAATGGTCACTAAATAATGTGGCTGGCGGAGCTGATGGCGATAATGGGTATACGTATGAGTACATTCCTATGAGTAATATGCGATTAGCTTATGGAAGTGGCTTTAATCCTACGATCACAGCATCTAATGCGATGACAAATGAAACGTTGACTAGATTTAACGCGAATTTTACAACGAGAGGACAACAACGAGTTCTCTTTACCCGAGTACCAGATCCAAATATTGCGATTCATAGCATTGCAACCGATAATCGGGGCAATAACAGTTCGACTACTGTATCTGGCTACGCGATTCCAAATGCTTATATCCGTATCTGGGATGTACCGGTCAACAACTCGATTACGGCAGCCTTTGATCCATCAACAGATAGCGTAAAATCACCTGTAGAAGATACGTCTACTCCAGCTGAATACCGTGCGAATTTTACAACGAAATCAGATGCGGCAGGAAATTGGTCCGTAACTGTACCAGCAGGGCATTATTTTACAGCTGGAAGTGTCATTTATGCTTACGGATTTGCGAATCTAAAAGCAGAGGAAGTGACACAAACAGTCTTGGATAAAACACCACCTACAGCTTCACCGGTGACTTATTATATGACGAAAGGTGATCCTTTGCCTGCAGCAAAAGACATGGTGAAAGATGTTAGTGATACAAGTCCAGTCAATACTGGTTTTGATTATGCCTATACGGATCCTACTACGGCAGAAACAGCAGCGAATACGCCAGGAACACACACGGTACAGATCAATGTATCTGACAAGGCGGTTGATGCTGATGGAAATCCAGCGCCGAATACTAAAGTCGTTGAGTCAACGTTAGTTGTCTATGACCAGGCTTCAGGTGTTTCAGGTTCTGATTTTGAAGCATCGTATGTAGATATTCGTAATTTATCAGAAACAGAATTAAAGAATTATATCCTACAGCATAGTAAACCAGAAGCCTATAAACTGACAAATGGAATCAAAACAGACTTGACTCAATTTGTCACGGTAACGGACTTTGGCGGTTTAAATAATGTGAGTCAACTTCAACCAAAAGCCTACACTGTAACATTAGCGGTAAAAGCAGCTGATTCAGGATTACCTACAGATATCACAACAACGATCCAAGTAACTGTTGTGGATGTTGATGCCGTATTATCTGTTGAATTCTTAAATGAAGCAAACCAAGTGTTACCTGGGTATACCGTTAAACTAAATACCCAAGTCGGAGATACGATTGACTTAACAAAAGAAGAAAGTGTTACCACACAACTTACGAATCTAACGAAAGCCGGGTATGATATTGCCGAACGACCAGCAAATGAAACTGCGGTGAAGATTAATAATACTGCACTAACGGTTCAATACAAATTGCAAGGCGTATTGAGTTTGACCTCGGTACCAAGCGCTTTAGATTTTGGCTCGCTTGCTTATAATGCAACAACCAAACGAGTAGAAGACCCAGAATTTGATAAACAACTAGTTGTTACAGATACTCGGGCAGATGCTGCCAATGGTTGGCGTTTGACGGCTACGCTGACAACACCGATGAAAAACGGCAGCGGCCAAGAATTAGTCAATGCTTTACGCTATGTTGCAGATGGTAAGGAAACGATTTTAAATACGAATGCACAAGTCGTTTATACCAATAGTAAAGGCACTGCAGGTAGCTTTGATGTTAGTGACAGTTGGGGCAAAACGGCCAATACTGACGGGATAAAATTACAAATCAATTCATCTGATACAGTGTATACAGGAGATTATGTCGGCGTAATTACGTGGAAAGTCATGGCCGGACAACCATAAAGGAGAGTGGAAAATGAAACATAAAACAACAAAAATAATCGTCTGCTCTCTGGTTGTGTTGCTAGGTATTTTTAGTTACTCAAGTAGTGCAAGTGCCAATGAAGGAACAGGTGGCCAGGTCAATCGAGGTGGTAAGATTTCGTTTTACGAAGAATCGACCGAACCAACCGATTCATCTACCAGTACTGAACCAAGTTCACAGAAACCGACAACACCAAGTGCAACAGCGAAACCAGCTGGAAAAAATCTTCCCAGTACGGGTGAGCTGCTGAGACACTACGGCATTTTTGGCATAGGGATATTAATCCTACTGGCACTGCTTCTCTTTTTACGAAAAGGTAGAAAGGGGGAGCAAAAATGAAGTTAACACAAATCGGTATCTGGTCGTTAGCAATTGCCAGTTTGGTTCTAGTTAGAGAAACAGGCATAATTGCCCAAGCTGCCCCTGAAACGCTTGATCAATCAGGCTCAGTTAGTATCAAGGGAAGTGTGGTGACAAATCCTGTTGACCCTGAAAATCCAGGGAATGTTGTTGATCCAGGGGATAGTCCTTCAACCGAAGGCCCCCTTCGTATTGACTATGTTTCTGCTCTTGATTTTGGTGAAAGTAAAATTTCTAAAAATGGACGGACCTATCATGCGCTTGCGCAGCAATTTTTTGGTGAAACAGGCCCTAGAGGTAGTTACATTCAAATTACAGATCAACAAGCAGAATCGTCTGGGTGGACGTTACAAGTCAAACAAAACTATCAGTTTACCAATCCCATCATTCAAGAAACGGGTGAGCAGGATTTAAAAGGTGCGGTTCTTTCGTTAGATAAAGGATGGGCCAATTCAAGTGGTACAAGTGAAGCCCCAACTGTAATGCGAGAAACGATCGCGTTAAATTCAATTGGTTCAGCATACGAAGTCGCAACTGCCAGAGCAGGAAGCGGTAAAGGCGTTTGGACCATTGCCTTTGGCGCATCGGAGACGAATTCTAGCGATCAACCTGTAACACTGACACCTGTAGTAAATCAATCAGGAAAACCGGTGATAGATAGTATTTATAGTAAACCAGTGTATAGCAATTCAGCAATCACACTAAGTATACCGGAAGCAACGAAGATTCATCCGGTAGAATACCAAACGGAGATAACTTGGATATTAGCCAAGTTGCCTTAATAAAAAAACACACAAACAATTAGGAGGAATAGCAATATGAAAGCAAGAAGTCTTTGTGCATCAACATTAGTAGCAATTTTAGGAGTAACGGTTTTAGGAGCGGCAACACCTGCATTCGCAGCGCCAACTGAACTAACTTCAGAAGGTACAGTAAAAGTTACAGAAGGTACTGCCGGTGGTGGAGGGTCTGAAACAGTCGATCCAGAAAATCCTGGAGAAAAATTACCCCCAGTAGATCCAACATCGCCAGGTGAAAATACAAATCCAGATTCAGGATCATTAGTTATTGAGAAAACAACCGATTTAGATTTTGGGTCAGTTGAAACATCTGCAAATGCAGTAACAAGCTTTGCAAAACCAATGACATTTAACGGTGGAACAACAAAACGTGGTGCTTATGTACAATGGGCTGACGTTCGTGCCGGAGGCGTTTTCGGTTATACAATCACAGCACAATTAACAAAACAATTCACATCAGGAGCAAACGTATTATCTGGTTCAACAATTGACTTTAGCAATGGATTTGCTGCAGCACAAGGCGATAACACAAATACTGTTCCTTCAAACGTTCAAACTGGTTTCCAATTAACAGAAGCAGCGAACGATGCAAAACCAGTCGTTGTTGCAGACAAAGCAAACAAAGAAGGAAAAGGACGTTACGTAATGGAATTTGGTCAAAGTTCTTCTTCAACAGTAGGTACTGTTGGAACTGATGCAAATTCTGTGAAATTAACAATTCCTGCAGCAACTGCTTCAAACATGGCTGTAGCGGATTACACTGCTACTGTAACTTGGAAAATTACTGCTGCTGAATAATCTTTAAGTACTTTAGTAAGCTGGTGAGATCTTCACCAGCTTGCTTTTTAGCTGAAAGAACCACTAACGAACTAGTTTTTTTCAGCTTACATAGGAAAAAAATAATTGAGAATATACGAGGTTTACAATGAAAAAAAACATAAAAACAATCAAACAATGGCTTTTACCGATCCTAATCATAACCATCGGTCTGTTTTTTAGTCCATCCACGAATCATGCTGAAGAAAAACAAAATAACAATCCTGCTGGCGCAACAGGATTTACGTACAGCATTACCTTTCCTGATAATCAAGTCAAAAAAGACCTAGGGTACTTTAAATTGCAAATGGAGCCAGGTAAAAATCAACAGATTTCCATCGCATTAAGTAATCCTGGTACTGAAAAAGTGACGATTGACGTTAAATTAAATGGGGCAAAGACGAACCAAAATGGTGTGATTGAATATGGTGAATCCACAATTAAAAACGATCCATCATTACCCTTTGATTTTACCAACATTGTAACAGGACCAGAGACAGTTGAACTGGCACCTGGGGAAACCAAGAATCTGGATTTGACTATTCAAATGCCAGAAACAAGCTTTGATGGTGTGATTGCTGGCGGAATCCAGTTGATGAGAGCAAATCAAAATGGCACGACTTCTAATGAAGGCGGCTCAAAAATCATTAACCAATATGCCTATGTGATTGGTGTTGTGTTGCAGGAATCAGAAAAAGTGCTTGCTCCAAATTTAGAATTAAACAGTGTAAAAGCTGGACAAAGCAATTATCGCAATGCTATTTTTATTAACTATTCCAATGTGATGGCAGCCTATTTAAATGATATGACAGTTGAAGTCCAAATCAAACCCAAGGGCAAAGACACTGTTCTTTACGAACGCAAACAAACCGCCATGAGAATGGCACCCAATTCCTTTATTGACTTTCCTGTCAGTATGAATGGGGAACGCATGGTGGCGGGTGATTATGTAGCGGATATTCTCGTGACGTCTGGTGACAAAAAATGGGCTTGGACTAAAGACTTTACCATTTCAGATAAAGATGCGAATAAATTCAACGAACGGGATGTTGGCTTAGTACAAGAAAAAGGACTGGACTGGAAATTGATTGCTCTGATCGTTGCAGGTGTATTAGTGCTGATTATCTTGATCTTCGTGATTATTCGGATACTCCGTAAGAAAAAACAAGAAAAAGAATTAGCTTTAAAAAAAGAACGTAAAAAGAAAAAACAGCAAGGTTCATCTAATGGAAAAAGTAGTAAGAAAAAGGATTAGAAAAGTATAGGAGCTGAAGTGTATGTCTGTTTTAGATTGGGTTTTCATCATAGGGATAGCACTATCAATCGTTGCGCTCCTAGGATCAATTTATTGTTTAGTACAGTTTTTTCGTAAACGTGCTATGCTAAAAAAACTTCCGAATAAAAAATTTAAAAACAAAAAGAAAAATAGAAAAATAGCACGAAAAAAACAGCAGTTGATGAAACAGAAAAAAAAGAGCGTACGCTTATTTTGGGTAATGGCAGTAATAACAGCTATTTTAGCTGGTGGGATGTCGTATCTTTCTTATTATCAGTCGATGAATTTGACAACGGAGGATTCAGATTCGGTTGTGAAAGGCTACTATCTATTGCGGGATTTTGAAAATCAGCTGATTGTAGCTCGTGATAAAAGTGATGATGAAGAAAAATTACAAAAAAACCTTCGTTACTTAGCCACCTCTATGGCAAGCTACGGGACAAAAAAAGCAAGTGACGTCAATTCAGAAGAAGGACAAATTACCTTGAATCGGTACTATAATTCAGTCAAACAATTAGGGATGAATGCAAGTACGCAAACCAAAAACTTTTTCGGCAACCAAGAATTGGTGGATAGTTTTATAGCCGATATCAAGAAAGCGCAAGTCTATGAAAAAGAAACATTTGATTATTACAAAGTGAATGAATCTGCTTTTAAAGAAGAAAAGTAATCCAAGTGAGTGATTTTCGATGGAGAAAGAATCAAAGCGCATAAGAAAAAAGAAACCGTCAACTACAAGAAAAAAACGTTCTTCTCAAAAAGTACCAGCAAAAAAGACAGGAAACAAAAAAAGACCACACCATAATAAAAAGATCAAACGCCAAAAACAACCTGTTAAAAACTATCTAAAAGAACTTATCGTTGCTATAAGTTTGAGTGTCGTATTGATACTTGTCATCAGCTCCTTTTTTCTAACGATCGTAACGGTTCACGGTTTTAGTATGATCCCAACGTTACGAGAAAAAGATCAGATCCTTGTTCAAAAAACAACTGACTTCAAACGTTTTGATTTAGTTGCGTTTAAAAGTGGCAATGGGAACACGCAAATTAGACGAGTCATTGGTCTGCCAGAAGAAAAAATTGCGTATACGGATGATACACTTTTCGTGAATGACCAACCGATAGATGAAAAATTTATTATGGATGAAATCAATGAAAGCCAGCGCAATGGCAAAAATTATACAGAAGATTTCACGAATCGAACGTTAACTTCTGCTGTTGTGATTCCTGAGGGGTACTATTTGGTTTTGGGGGATAATCGACCGTATGCGACCGATAGTCGCCATTATGGTTTGATTGCAAAAGAGAATGTGATTGGGAAAATTACGATGCAGCTTTTGCCGTTTGGTGAGATGAAGAGTTTTTAGAGTGGGAATATAGTACAAAAAGGATGGAGATGTTCCATCCTTTTTTTATGCTATATTTAAAGTTAGTGAAGATGAACTAAAGGCTTTCTAAAACAACACCTTTCCCATCATTAGTGATATTTTCGGATAGTAGAATTTGATCCATATAAAAACCTCCTTTACATTTAAGTACGCAAAGGAGGAAAAATATCTTATTTGATGAAATCACCGTTATCAGTGTGAGTGCTTCTCCAAAAAACATAAAATGAGTATATCGAGTACACTATCAAAACTACAAAAAATAGTTTGCTGAGATTTATCATAGAATTTCCTAAATCATAATTGATAGAAAATTCTTTTTGTAGTTTAAACTTTTCTTCCATTGTTAATGTTTCAGGGTCTTGAATAGGTAAAAAATTCAGTGTCAGAAAAGTTCCAACAACTTTAAAAACTATAAATAGACAACTAAGTGTAATGATTAGCAACTTATTAGATTTTATGAAACTCACTCCTGTCTTATCTTATCTTGACATAGATCTTACTATTTCAATTTTATAAGGTTTTATATATCCACGAGATTGCATAGCATAGCAATAGTTATTCCCAAAACCGACAGCAAAATTATTACTATATCCATTTGGTTCCCAAGCAAAATCAAATATATCAGTAACTTTTACAGTAGTAAAGTAATTTCCATTTGCTTGTCGTTTATAGGACACTGTATAAGACACACCTCGTAAAGCTGTGAGTAAATGTCCACTTGTGAACGTATGTGATCCTGCAAAAAATCCTGAAGCTCTGCCTCCTCGGAAAGCTTCAGCTTTTAAACGACCGTAGTAAGAGCGCATTAAGTCTTCACTATCTACCATTTTAGCCCAAGTATCATTAGTATTGTAATACGTTGCTGGTGTATATGCTGAGTTGACTCTGTTTGCTGGAACAATAGCACGTCTCATATAATTAGCAGTCTGCCAATGTCCTATCCCTTCTACCAGTTTAATTCCAGCAGCGTATGCTCCTAAAGCGATATCATAAGGTGTTGCAACTAAAGCTCTAGACGTTCGAGGTAAGTTGCTATCCAAAGATAAGTCAACGTTTTCCTCAGCAAATTCAAGCTGATTTTCTAATTTTTCATCTTGATTATTATCGTAGTTTTTTAGTTCGACTAGAACTGAATTTAAAAATGAATTAAAATCTTCGCTAGAATCATTTTCGGAAGGTACTTCATAATACATATCAATAGTACTATTAATGTAAGCTGAATTTGCAGGTTCCGCTGAGGAGAGTTCCTCGATCAGATTAGTATTATTCTCACTGATTTCATACTTCTCTTGAGCCTCAACCTTTGTAGTAAATCCAAAACAAACAAATAGCGAAATTCCCCATAAAATTCTAATCATCATTTCATTTATTGTTAAGAGTGTATTATATCGTTCTTTTAGTGTCAATATTAAGTTTATTTGTATAGTGCTGATTTGATAATACAGACATTTACTATATAGGATTTGAAAATACAAGGTAGTAAATTTTCTATAGTTAAGAAAAAAGAAGAAATAACCGAGAATTGGTAATCATACTTGTCACATTTAGAGAATGTTTTCGAGTGAAGGGATGAGGATCAAAAATACGGAAACGGTATGTTGCTGTATATAATAATAGTGAAGCGAAAAAAAGAGTAAATTTTTAGATTAATTTAAAAACTAAAAACAGAACACATAATTATGTCGATAAATGTATTTTATAATTTCCTTTTAAGTAAGCAAACGGAACATTTGAAAATTATATATTTACATTGAGTTGTTTACGAATTACAATTAAGTATATATACTATTATAAAAACTAAGTCGTTAGACGTTTACTTTTTAATTATAGGAGGAAAAAACGATGCCAAAGGATATAAACAGTAATTCCGCAGTAGCACAAGCTGTCGCTACTTCTATAGCATCATCGGTGAGTTCTTTAAATCAAGAGACAACAATCACAAAAGATACCCAAACGACCGTTGCAGGCAATAGCAATGCGCAACAAGCAATCACGCAACTAACGACCTTTAATACCTCACTTGTCCAAGCCATTACCCAAGCAAGTAACAATATCCGGTCAGTGGCAGCTGAATTCGAAGCAGTTGATCAACGAATCGCTCAAATGCAGTATAACCAAATGCTTCCTTAAGCTGAAAGGAGGAATAAAGTATGTCCAACCTTGAAAAAATCAATCAACAAAAAATCCAACTCGAACGTGAACAAGAAAAACTCGAAGATCTAAAACGTGACATTAACCAAACAGAAGAACACTACGAAGAATATTTTTTCTATCAAAAGCAATTATTCAATGAATTACAAGAAGAATTTGCTCAAAGCCAGACAGATATGTTGTACCAAGATATGGCCGAGCAAATCAACTGGCAAAGCCGAGGCGTTCAAGATTTTTTAGAAGAGCAACAGCAAGAACTAAAAAAACAAACAAGAACGTTAGAGGATCAACAAGAAGACTTACATTGGCAAGAAATAAAAACAAAAGAAGAAAGGTCGGAACAGCATGAGTATTGATATGTACCTCGGTCAAGCGAGAAGCCAAGCGTCCAGCGTGAAAAATGCATGTAGTCAATTAGTACAAGGCTATACGTCGTTGATGCAAAGCAATCAACAGTTTATGAGTGCAGGCGAACTATCAAGTAAAGGCTATGACTCTGCCAAAGAATTTTTTGCGGCAGTGATCCAACCTTTAGTTCAAGGTGCCGAAGTAGGCGCAGACATGACAACAGAAGCTTGTCAAAAATTTGTGGATCAATATACATCTGAGGTTGATAGTATTGATTTGAAGTCAGATGACTTAGAAAGACGAATCAGACAAATCAATACGTCGATCCTGAATATGGAGAGTATCAATCGAGGCTTGCCAAAGCTTCCGACAGGAACGAATCCATTGGAACAAGCCAATCGGCGGATTATTGAATCGTTAGAGACGACAAAACGTGATTTAGAGAAGAAGTTAGAGAAATTAATGACGTTTAATGGAACATCTCCTGCTATTTTTGATGGAGTGAATAGTTTTTATTCGACGTTGTCGCAAGGCTTGCAGCAGGCGAATAGTGGGTTTAATCCTGCGACTGGGACTTTTTCGGTTCCTAAAGGGAAAGCGTTGGATTGGACGAACTCTGTGAAATCAGCTGTGAGAAAGAGAAATGAGAGAGAGTTAGATAAAATTGTTAAGAATTTACCTAACATTGGTCTTGCAGAGTATCAAAAAATTGGTCAAGCATTGAAAGATGATCCTAGTATCAAGATTCCAAAAGAGCTTGGTGAGTTCTTTAAAGAGAATGGTGTTGATTATGCAATTGGTGGAGTTCAAGATACGTTACTATCGTATTTTGAAGAATACTTATCAAAAGTCGCTCCAGCAATTACTTCCTTTTTTACTCAAAACGGAGGATATGCTAGTACGAATATAGCAGCTGCATCTGGTTTTGCTGCTACGAGCATGTTACAAGGCGCGGCGAAAATGGCAGGACCAGTAATAGGATTCACTACAGATATCCTAAATGGTAATTCTGTAGGTCAAGCGATTTCTCATACAGGAGGAACCATTGCAATTGGTACAGGACTAACGATGGGATTGGAAGCAACGTTGTTTACTCTTGGTGTATCTAATCCAGTGGGATGGGCAGCAATTGGAACTGCAGTAGCAATTGGTATTACAGCAAATATAATATATGATTCTAATTTCCTTGGCATTAAAGATTTAGCAGATGATTGGGCTAAAGGATTTGATGAAAATGTAGAGCGTGCTAAAAATGGACTAAATAAATTAGGCGAATCTATCTCAAGTGGTTGGGATAGTCTCACATCTTGTTTTGGTTGGTGATTATTATGAAAGTAGAAGATACATCGATACCTCGTTTTAAATTAGCAACAATCAATAAAAAGGATAAGTATTTACTTGATTTAGATTCGCACAAATTTACTTGGTTGATTCCAATGTCTACGTGGTATGTTGCTAACAACGCTACAAAAATTAGTGAAGACCAATATATTAAGCTTAGAAAAGTTCCTAAAAACAAAACGGGCGCTTCAATATGGTCGTTTTCTGGATTTATGCTAGGTGGTGTAATTTATGCGTTTATGAAAGGATTAGAAAGTATATTTTTTGAAGAACTAACAATGAATCTTATGTTTTTAGCTATTCTAACCGCTTTTTTCTGTAGTTTCATATTTAGATATGTACGATCTGTAGTTAATCTTAATAAGTTGAAAAAAATTTTTAATGAGGAAACAACTCTAAATTTAGATCATCTGATTATTTTAAAGAAGGATAATAATTTTTATAAAAAACGTTGTGTAACTGGAACAATTATTTTGATAGCAATCTTATTTTTTCTGTTGTCTTTATTGATCCAAGCTAAATCCTTAACGGTGATACCAGTAATATTCATCTATTTAGTGTTCGTGTCATTTTTAAACACGTCAATATTAAAACCTATGGAAAACATGGAATATAGTTATAAACCTGAGAAATAGTATTGAAATGTCAAGGTTCAAGTGAGAAGGAGTGAAAATTATGTTAACAATCGGTAGTATCGTTTACTTAAAAGAAGGTAGTCAAAAAATTATGGTTTTAAACAGAGGCCCCGTTGTAAATGAAAATGACAAAAATGTTTTGTATGATTATAGCGGTTGCAGATATCCAAGTGGTTTAAATCCTAATGAAGTGCTTTATTTTAATCAAGAAAATGTTGATTCTGTTTTGTTTAATGGTTATACAGATGAGGAAGAAGAACGGTTTGAACAATTGTATACTGAATGGCTAGATGGTGAAGGAAAGTTGATTGAAAGAGGGATTGTTAGTAAGAGTTTAGGATGATTTTGAATAAAATGTAAAAAATTGATATGTATAAGATGAAGATATAATCGAAAGATAGTTTGCCAAATGTAGTCTTGAAGATAATATGTATAATTTGAATCTATCTGTTTTAGGATACGAGAATGATAAAAAGAAGTAGCTTATATTTTTTACGAAAAACAAAAATATCAATTTTTAGTATTTATAATATACTGAGACACATCAAAATATCTGAGTGGACTAAAAAATGAACTATTCAAATATAGTAAGTATAGGAGGAACTTATGTTAGAAAAAAGTAAAAAAAAAGGAATAATTGATTATTTAAATGAGGTAAATAATACAATTAGAGATTTAAAAAAACACATTTCTGGTTTTTCAAATGGAGAATGCGTTTTAGCATATAGAGGTGAGCCAATGGATTATGGTGAAACTTCTTTAATGCCCTCCATTTTTAGGGAGAAATATACTTTAAAAGACGAATTAAATTTGTTAGATTTGATTTGTGATTATGAAATAGTTGACAAAGTAAATTTAAAAAATATTGAAAAAGCTATAGAGTCACAGCACTATATAGCAATCAGTCGTTTATTAGATATTACCTTTAATATTTTACCAGCTATTTATTTTGCTTGTAGCCAAAGAGAAGATAAAGATGGAAAAATTTATATTTTTGCATTTCCTGAATACTTTTCACCACAATCCAATTATATTGAAAATTTTTATTCATCGTTATTGGATGAAAAAAGTTTTAATTCTCCTTTTTTTGGAGATTTTAAAGTTATTACTCATGGTTATAATAATGAACGAATGAAGTTACAAAGCGGTGGTTTTATTCTTTTTCCTGGTCAAAAATACCGAAAAATTCCTAAGTGCTATTATAAAGAAATATATATTGATAAAAAGGACAAACAATTGATTTTAGATGAATTAAGTGCCTTTTTTAACATTTCTGAAGCAAGCATATATCCAGAAAAGGATAAGCGAGCTAGTTTGATAAGAGAGAAAGTAAAAAGAATACAATCAATAAAGAGATATGATACTGAAATAACAGTGGATTTAGAGGTTAGGGCATATCTTGACCGTCTAACTTTTGAAATGGCTCTACGAAAAGAAAAGAATGAAGATACCAAAAAAATTACTAGAATTTTTAGAAAAGAAATAGCAGATTTGATTTACTATATTGATAATAGTGGGATTGGCAATGGCGATTCTGATAAAAAGAATAAAGTTAATCTGAAAAACGAGTGTGAATCTACATTTAATTTTTATAAAAAAGTTATAAGAAAAGGTGGTAAGTAATATGAGTAAATTGAATAGTTGGAGCACTATAAAAAGATTAAGTGATTTTTTAAAAGAGACTAAGGATTTAAACACCTTGGAACCAGAACCAATAGGAGATAAGAAAGGATATTATAAACTAGAAGGGACTACAGAAAAAAGTGGTGATGGTGAATTTTATATAATTTATGATTGTAGTGGAGACAATGCTGAATTTGATTTTTTAGAGTTAAATCGTGTGAAGAAAGCGGATGAAAATTTTAGTTCTATAATTGTAATTTTTAAAAATTGGGATCATGAACGTGAGCTATTTTTCAAAGCACAAAAAGAACTCACTAATCGAAAAAGTAGAGCTACGTTAGATGAGATTTACTCGCAAAAGATTTCTTATTATATAGATATAGATAACGAAATCGATATTCCTGTAGATGGGGATGGAATAAACTTCTTAGAATATATGTACAGTCATAAAGAAGATAATCTTAAAAAAATAGAATTAAATGGATTTATTTATAATGTTTCGATGTCAGAATTAAAAGAAGTATTTAATGTTACAGGAATAAATTTATTTAGTAAGAATGTTCGTTATGGCTTGAGTAAGGATAAAACTGGAAAAAAGTTAAAAGAAAATTTTAAGATGTACATGAAAGTAAAATGTATAATGAATTACAAAAAGGATGGACAATTATATAAGAGTTTATCAACATTGTTTAATATTGATAAACAGGCATTAGACTATAATCAACCTGAACAATTTTGGTTTTATCACAATGGCATTACTATTTTTTCTTATGATTCTAAATCGTTAGATAGAACCGGAGAAACAGTAAAAATCAATCCTAGGAAAATTAGTGTTATAAATGGAGCACAAACTTTAACTCAATTTTTTACAGGTATGGAAGAAATGAATTCCGAGGTTGACAATTTAGTAGAAAATATAGAGGATTTAGATGGAAATCAATTAGTAGCACTAAAAGAAGAATTAAAAGCATTAATAAAAGATGCTTCAAAAGATATATTTGTAAAAGCAATATTTATAGAAGGAAATGAAGAGAACGTAAAAGTAATAACAAGTGGTCTAAATACCCAAATTCCAATCATGGAAGAGGATCAGATTGCTGACGACAATGTAGTGGTAAGAATAAACGAAAATTTGAAAAGTAATCAAATAAAAATTCTAAAAGGTGGGGAAAATCCTGGGTCATATACAGGAGTGAAGGTTTTAGATTTTGTAAAATTATATTTAGTAACCAAGATGAAACCGGGTGAAAGCAAGAATTTTCAAAAGAAAAAATTGGTTGAAACAATCAAGGAAATAGAAAGAGATTTAGAGGAAGAAAATACTAAAATGGACTTGTTAGACAAGCTAAATCAGGCTTTGATTGTTGATATTTGGTGGAAAAAAAGACCAAGAGAAGAACGGGAAAATTATAGAGAATTAGATAGCTACGGTAAAAATTATTTTCAAAGTTTTGTTATAAATGAAGTCATAAAATCTAAAGAGAGTATTGATGAAGAACTATTGATTCAATTATATAATAAATTTATAAAAGTATTTAATCAAGAAAATCTTGATGATGGAACTTTTAAGACAGATGAACTATTTGTAAAATATCTTAATGGTACTTTAAGTACAATTCAAAATCTAGTTGACAAGAGTATAAGAGATATTGATAAAGACGATCTAATTAGATATATAAATGAAAATAGAAAAAGTAATTATAGCGTAAGTAATACCATTACAAAATATTTGAATGATGAAGGAATCGTGATTAATTATTTCAGAGTTATCCCAGTAAAAAATAAAAAAGTCAAGGAATCATATCCATTTCCTAATTCAACCTTTAATGAACTTTATCAATGGGATGGTTATCCTGACGATGATAGGTATAAAAAATTCTCAGATTCAAAATTCTTAGAAGAATTAAGAAAAACCTATCCAGTTTTCATTGTTTTTTGGGAATATAAAGCTACCTCTGAGATAAATGGAAATTTAGAAGAGAAAAAAGAACTGGTGAGTGGCTTGGAAATTATTGAAGACTTCAGCTTTATGACGTTTAAAAAAGAAGCCCAGAAAGTCTATGAAGAGACAGTAGAAGCATTTTGTATGGGAAAAGAGAGTTTATTTCCTAAAATCAGTGATGATTTAAAATTTCATGTCCGTCCTAAAGCCGTAAATGCAGAAGATACTTTTGAATTTTCAAATGGAGATCTTTTAACTAAGAGAACTTTTTGGGCAAATTCAAAAACCATAGAAGAATTGATTAATGAAAAGAGGGAAGATATTGTTTTTCAAAGATAGTCTTGTAAAGTTTGCGATGTTTGAATAGATTTTTTATCTTTTAGTAAAAAGAAGACCGTAAATCATTGTACCCACAAAAAAAAATTTAGACTTTTTGGGGTCAGTACAATGATTTACGGTCTTCTTTTTATTTTTCGGTTTCTATTTGTTTAAGTTCGTCACCTATACGTTTAACAATACCTGTCACTAAAGCATTTCCCATAAAAAACATGCGCATTCTATCGCTTACTTCAACTTTTGTTCCATCGGAAAGTCGTTTGAATTTTGTCCAATCATCAGGAAAATCTTGTAGTCTTTCAGCTTCAATTGGAGTAATCAATCTGTATTTCCCATTTCTTTTGATAAGATGTGTTGAGCGATTCAAAGAACCTTCGGAAGTCAACATAGTTCTTCCAGGTAATGATAAATCATCATAAGGAGACATTCCGCCTTCTGAATAGATATACGTATGTCCATCTGCACTTTTTCGTTCAATTTTCTTTGGTCCACGTAGATATTTGAACTTTTCAAGTTTAGCTTCATCGTTAAGATAATATTTTTCGTCTATTTTATCTTCCTCTAGCAAAGTTTCTTCTAGAGGAATAGGTTTTTCTTGAGATGATAAGATTGGTTGTGTATCGACTGTAAAGTAACGACCATGCCTCATTATCCCAGTATTCCAAACCTTTCCTGAAAAGTTATCCGAGATTTCAACAATATCATCAGGTAAATCATAAGAGGCTTGGCGAGACTTATAAGGCATTTTTTCAATAGGGAACTGCCGAGCAAAAAGACCCTTCTCAAATATGTATTCATCATACATATGTTCATCAAATAATAAGTTAGAATCCTCATTCTCAAACTCAGCATCAATTCTTTTGGCGAAATTAGTATCATTTCTATATACAAAGAAGAAAACTCTTCTTCGTCTTTGTCTACGTCCGTATTCAGCAGCATTAATAACTCGCCATTCAACCGAGTAGCCTAATTCATTAAAAGCAGCTAACATGATAGCAAAATCACGACCACGCTGTTTAGATGGCGACTTCAACAAACGAT
Organism: Enterococcus sp. 12C11_DIV0727; assembly: GCF_002148425.2. Lineage (NCBI taxonomy): Bacteria > Bacillati > Bacillota > Bacilli > Lactobacillales > Enterococcaceae > Enterococcus > Candidatus Enterococcus lemimoniae. The sequence continues at coordinate 3,459,358 of NZ_CP147248.1, forward strand.
CAACATTTTCCAAAATCAAATACTTAGGTTTTATATGATTTGTGGCACGTATGATTTGCCAAAATAGAACGCCCTTTTTCCCCTCTATACCCATCTCGTGTTTTTTACTTCGTGCAACTGAGTAGTCTTGGCATGGAAATCCACCAACAATGATATCTGCATCCATACTTTCAAACTTTTCATCAGAAATTTCTTCGATACTTTTATTTATGTTTTCGCTATCTGGAAACTTATAATTATAAACTTCAAAAGCATCTTGACTTTTTCTAGAAGGTTCCCATTGATTACTCCATTTAGTTATAAATAACTCAGGATCAGATTTTTCTAAACCAACTCTAAAGCCTCCAACGCCTGCAAAAAGTTCAAGTACATGTAGTTTTTTTGTCATTATACGAACATCCTTTCGACTGTCTGAATAGTATTATACTATAAAATACGCAAAAGATCAAGATCTTTTTCTCGAAAAATGATATAATTTCAATTAAGGAGTTGTTTGAACTATGAAATATATGACAAAACAAGAAGTACATAACAGAGCTGTTGATGCAATAGGGGAATGTATAGGAGAGCTTGATTTAAATAATAGACTTAAACAAAATGGAAAAGGTGACATTGGAATTGCAATCGAAGAAGGGTGGTTTGATCATCCAGCAGATAATCTTGCCCAGCCTGATTTTCCTGAAGCTGGTGTAGAATTAAAAGTAACTCCGTATAAGAAACTAAAAAATGGGGATTATTCAGCTAAAGAAAGATTGGTATTAAACATGATAGATTATTCTACTGAGGGAGAGAAGCAGTTTGAAGAGTCGTCATTTTGGTTTAAAAATAAAGTAATTGAATTGATGCATTATCAGTATATTGTTGGTGTACCTAAAACTGAAATGACTATTAGTTCAGCACATATGATGTCCTTAGTAGAACTACCCGAAATAAAAAAGAATCGAGACACATTGATTGAAATACCAAGTGAAGATTTTGATATCATTAAAAATGATTGGGAGAAGATAAACAGTTTTATATCACTTGGTAAAGCAGATGAATTATCAGAATCATTGACAAATTATTTGGGAGCATGTAAAAAAGGGAGCAAGGCTACAAAATTAAAAAAATATAAATTTAGTGAAGTAGGTGCTTTTCCTAGAGCCTATTCATTTAAACAAAGTTACATGACTTCGATACTTCGTGAACATATCATGAATGAGAAAAAGGTGAAGTTATATGAATCGATAATTAAAGAAAAAGATATACTTAAAAATATTAGTTTTGAAGAGTACGTAATTTCAAAAATTGATAAGTATGCTGGTAAAACTCAAAAACAGCTTTTTGATTATTTCAATATTGAAGTGCAAATGAATAACAAAGGAAAGTATCCTAAAAATGCTAATAATATGATAATTCGTGCTATTCTAGGATTAACTGATACAAATGGAAATGAAATCTTAGCTGAAGAGTTTGATAAGGCTAATATTAGAGTCAAAACGATTGTTTTGAAAAATAAAATTCCTGAAGAAAACATGAAAGTAGTTCCTATACCAAGTTTTATTGAACTATCTAAAGAAAGTTGGGATAGTTCAAAATTAAGAGAATATTTTGAAACAACACGTTTTCTATTTATAGTCTTTAATACTGATGGGGATGATATTGTTTTGAAAGGTGCTAAATTTTGGAATATGGAATTGGCTGATTTAGACAATACAGTAAGGTTTGGCTGGGAAAATACAATACATGGACTTAAGGAAGGCGTCGTTTTGGAATATAATCCTACAAAAAATGCAAAAGGATATATTATAAAAAATAATCTCTTAAAACAAAGTGATGATGTTATTATACACCTTCGTCCAGATTCAAAAATATCTTCTTACATTGAAGGAGACTTGACTAATGCAAGGGAATTACCTTCTGATTCGTTTTGGATAAATCGACCAAGTGAGAAAAAAGATGAGTTAAGTGATAAGTGGATGCAAAAGCAAGCTTTTTGGTTAAATAAACAGTATATTGCAAAACAAGTTAAAGAACTATCATAAATATTGGTTATTTATAGAGGAATGTACTTTAGATATACATTCCTCTAAATTTTTTAAAACCTCTTTTTCCCAAAAGTGAATGACGGTCCAATTATCCTTTATTAGCAATTCGTTGTTACGTGTATCTCTAGCAATATTTTCTTCAATTTTCTCAATCCAATATTCTTTATTTTTTTTAAGTTTTTGTTTCCTATTTTCCCAGTCAAAACCATGCCAAAATTCTCCATCAACAAATATAGCAATTTTATATTTAGTTATAGCTATGTCTGGTGAACCGGGTAGCTTTTTATAATTTTTTCGATATCTTATTCCTGAATTCCAAAGACTTTTTGCTAAAATAGTTTCAGCTTTACCACCTTTTAGTTTAACGTTACTCATTCTTTTTGATATAGCAGGAGATGTCTTAAGTTTTTGATGCTTCATTCTGATTCCTCCCAATCGTTCAAATAGTAAGTTAATTATATCACTATAACTACAAAAGTTGTGAGATATAGGAACAATTCAAAAAGCTTACTGGATATTATCATTTTTCTGTAAAATACTATCAACCTTCTCAGCCCTAACCAGCTCCATCACCAATTCATCCCCCAACTCAATCAACCGATTATAATCCTCATAAAAAGCATGAAACATCTGCGCTCGAGCATAATACTCCTTCACAATCCGTTTCTTATTGATTGGCCCAGACCGAAACTGAAAAAAATGAGCCAAAATCGCCAAAGGCTCCTGCCAAGAAGCCATCTTCTCCATAAAATCCCGTAACTCAATAATATCCTGATACGTAACTGCCTTTAAATTCTGTTGTTGTTTTTCCATTCTCCCAATCTCCTTTAAATTAAGCAGAGAAAAACTGGTAAATCTCATATTCTATCCCAACTTTTCCCGCTAGTTTTCCGCTGAATTTTGTGCTTCAGCGATTCTTGTTCTATATGCGCATTGACAAGGCAAACCTATAAACAAGCGCTACAAATGACTTCAAAAGCCTCGTGGTATTCATAACGCTTTCTCTCAGAGTAAAACAAAAAAACGATACCGAACCTGTCAATACCGTTATCAATCAGCTAAACCAAATCCACAGGTCACTTCTAAACAACCAGTAATCCCAAGAAATTCCCAAAACCAACTAGAATTTCAAAAGAAAATTAGGTACAATAAAGAAGCTAGTGCTTCGGTGCTAGCAAATTGGCAACTTGTGTAGACAGGGTCTAGATGTCTGTACAAGGCTTCATCGTATGGTTGCCGCTAAACGGTGAAGTGCCTTTTTGTTTTATCCAGTTTTTCATCGATTCTTAAAATACTCCTCCCTTCAAAATAGTCGTAGGACAGAAAAAAACGGCATTGAGCAGATGCCCAATACCGTCGACAATAGACTAATCCCATATACACAACAACCAATCATCACCGAAAAAAGCAAAGATTCCCTAGAAATCCCAACCTATTTTAGGTACAATAAAGAAGCTATTACATGTTGCTAGCACTATTGGCAACTTGTTTGGACTATGTCTAGCATGTCGTAACAAGGCTTCGATCGTAAGGTTGCCGCCGAACGATTGAAGTGCCAATTTTTATTTATCTTTTTAAATCCACTGACCTCAAATGATCAACGATCCTAATTTCTATCCTACACCATTTATTATACCGAAAGACAACACCCACCGCAACGAAATTCAGTATTTCCACCCATTAAATAACACTAAAAACAGCTCCCTTATATATAAGGAAAAATAACAAAACTTTTTTTATTAACACATTCAACGTCAACAAATTCATTCTTTTTCTGTCTATCTAAAAATGATACGATAAAAGAGGTACAAATAAAGCAAAAAAAGGAGAAAAAATGGAGTTGGGACGGTTATATTCCGATGCATATCGGAGAGGAATCTTGTTGGGGCTATTTTTTTTAGTACCAGCAATCGTAGTGTATGGATTTATTATTTTTGGCGATACAGATCAATTAGGAATTCAGATTGGTTTAGTGATCGGAACTGTTTTTACAATATTAGCGATTTTTCAATTTGTCTTTAGAAAAGACGGCTTGTATTTGTATGAAAATGGCTTGGAGCTGGTTCATTTTAATCGTAAGAAAGTGTTGATGTACGAAGAGATTCGCTATTTCACGATTACGAGCAATTGGAATTTATCAGGGATTGGCTCAAGTTTTATCTCATTCAGAAAATCCCCCCATATTGTGATTCGCTTAAAGAATGAAAAAATGATCAAAGTCTTTTTTGAAGCCAATCAATTTGCGGCAAGCGAATTGGCGAATAAAGTAACATATGTAAAATCATAGAAAATTAAGAGAAAAATCTGTCGAGAAGTAGCGACAGGTTTTTAGTTTAGTTTAGTAAGAAAATAAGATTTAAGTATATTGATATGCCTTAAAACCGGAAGTGCAAAAATCAAAAGAAGTGAAAATAGAAGATAAAGCTGGTTACCTACATCAACTATTTTCTCGTCAAATTGAGACGATTTCAGTAAAGAAAGATCCTGTTATCTTAAGCTTAAAGTTCAAAAAAATAATAATAATAAATGGCAAATTGATTCAAATCAATTTAGCTTGCTAAATATATATTTAGGTTTTTATGCTGGTGAAAGTAATATACTAGCATTAAAAGGAATGATGGATGGTTTAGAGTTTAAATAATTAAATTGAAATGAAGTTGATAGAGTATTTTCAAAAACAGGTTTATTACTTTAATTAAGTAATAAACCTGTTTTTTTGTATGTTATAAAAAAATGATTTTAAGAATTAAATTTGCAATTTTTTTACAACAGAAAGAAATAATTGATAACTATAAGGCGTTTAAATGTGTCAAAATGAATGTTGAGGGGTTGGATATATAGGTGTAAAAAACAGGGCAAAGGGGTTTGTAAAATGTCAGGAATCAAAAGCAGTCTAACTGTGGCAGGAGGCGTTTCAGCGCAGTTCAGTCAAGCGGCCAGCGGTTTTGCATCTGTGAATGAAGCAACGACTAAAGCAGAACGAACCACCGTGAGTGGAAATAGTAATGCGAAGAATAGCTTAACCAGTCTGCACAGTTGCGGGCAACGCATATCAAATGCAATCGCACGTGATGGCAATGCTATTCATTCAGTGGCACAAGAATTTAGCCAAATTGATCAAAAAATTAAGAAAAGTTTTGATTTACCCATGTTTTCTCCAAATCTTGGAGGTGACAGGCGGTAATGAGTGAAGCAAAAGAATTAAAAATCAATCAACAATTACGACAAGTAAGCATTGATCAAGAGGAAAAACGTCGTGAAATTCGAGAATTAGAAGAGTTGGAAGCGGATTATTTTTCGATTCACCAACAAGAACAACGCTATTATCAAGATCTGATCGGTAATAATCAAGGATCTCGGCTTGTCGGTCATTTTATAAAGTTAGATGAAGAGGCGAACCGTCTACACCAATACGAGCGCCAACGATTAGAAGATATGGCCGAACATTTGGTCAACGAAGAAGTACAGCTTAGAGACAAAGAAGATAAATTATACGCTGAGAGGATGCAGTTGTTTTCTGAAGAGCAGGAAACGGAGGACAATCGCTATGGCTATTGATTTTTATGTTGGCGAAGTGAAGTCACAAAGCGCCGCTGCTAAGCAAATGGCTAACGAGTATAGCCAATTTTGCGGCACACTGACAGATAGCGTTAATGCGTTTATGAGTGCACCACTCTCCAGTAAAACCTACGATTCAGCGAAACTTTATTTCTCAGCAGTCTACCCATCGTTAGCAAGTGGGTTTATACTAGCATGTGAGGCCTTAGTCGAAGCTCACAGTAAATTTCCAGAGGAGTTTCAATCAGCGGTAGATACTTGTGATGTGATCGAGGAGCAATTAAAAGCTGAAATCACTCAAGGACAAGCGCTACTCCAAAATATAGCACGTACAATGGATAAGGAAAAAGAGCCTAACCAACGCACGGAACAACGCTATATGGGCGTGCAAAGTTCAATTCAAAAGAATGAAGAGAAGTTGCAGAAACTGTATGAATTTAACGCAAGTTCACCGAACTTATTTGCTGATTTTGAAGCACAGCTGGCTAATTTGGAAGCCGGCTTGGCAGAGGTAGAAAAAGGGGCGGCATGGGATCCGACATCAGGGACGTTTGATTTAAGTAGGGTCAATTTGTTTTGGACGAAACTGATTGGGAATAACTGGGATAAACGTCAGAAGAAGATTGATGCGGTTAGACAAGCAGAGATGCAAAAAGAAATTGGGAAATTGGATGGTTATGAAATAGTTTGTATTGATTATGGTAAAACTAAATCATGGTATATTAAGAAAAATGGAAAGTGGATTTATCCAGGAGAGGAATCTGAATTATACGGAATACTGGATCAGTGCAAAGACTTTTTGAAGAGAGATCAATATAAAGTAACACAACTAAAAATTGTGCGTAATGTTGCTCCGTTGGCGATTCCTGGCGCACCAATCTTAGAAAATCTAATTAAAGCTGCGAAGGTAACGGTAGGTGGAGCCGCTGCTATTGTCGTGGGAAAAGGGATTATAGACCAGATAAAAAATGCACCATCTTGGCAAGGAACAAAAAAAATTGAAATTGAAATACCTAAAAATGTAGAAAGAAAGATAAAAAAATTATCACCAGAGCAGAAAAAGGCTTTGGATAAAGCATTAGATAAGTTGAAAAATGGTGATAGTACGGGATTACATGATCATGGACTAAAAGGAGACCGAAAAGGAGAACGTGCCATTGATATTAGAGGGAAAGGAACTGGTGTAAATCGTGGCGGAGGTAGAGTAATATATGAAAAGGATAAAAATGGTAATATAAAACTTAAAGATGTCATTACTGGACATAAATACTGAGAAAAGAGGAAGTAAACATAATATGAGAATGAAACATGTATTGTTAGAAATGTATTTTGAAGATAATTTGAATCTAGAAGAAGTACTAGATGACAGTAATTCGTTTGAAGATTTAGTGAGTAGTGGAATTAGTTTTACTTATGCAGACTATGAACTTGCGTATGCAGGGAAAAATGGCATTGTACAGACTTTAGAAGACTTTGCTGGGTTTGGCGGGGAGATGGATATTGAACCAGAAACGGAAAATTATGAAGCTGTTAGAGAAGAATTAATTAAAAAATGGCAATCAGTTTGTCAAAGGAAAATCGAAGAAGCAGTCGATGAATATTTAGAAATAAAAAAACAGTTTCTTCAAGAAAAAGGAATAAAAGACGAGATAGAATAAACGCTCTATAACAGTACTCTTCTTAATAAAAAATCAAGACCAGCAGCCATCGTCACGGTTGCTGGTCTTTTAACCATTTCTTAAACTGTTTCAAAACCAAAGAACTGTCCAGTTGATTATCTTGCATCCACGATTTTGATTCGTTACATATTTTCGTTCATTTTTTAGGAATTTAATTTCAATTGAAAATATTGTATTTTAATGTATTTTAATCTTTTTGGATGTTTAAGTGTGCTTTTTTCGGTATGTTCGTTTGTTTATTGAAATTTTATTTCGTTTTTTTAGATAAAAATGTTGAAAAAAAGATTCGTTAACTGTATGATGGGGTTGTCGATAGAAGAAATAGCTAATTATCGATTCGCATTATTCACTTCACTAACGATAAAAACGAAAAAATGGGCTAGCAGGAGGGATGATCGTTTTTAATTGATGTAGATAGATTCGTAGGCATTGTTTAGTTTGGTGGGTCAAATAAGTAGGTTCAGGCAATTATGTCGATTTTTTTCAAATTTTTTTGATTGTTTTTGTAAGGGCTTTTATATCAGTTCAATGTAAAATAGGAGATGAGAATAGTGAAGAAGTTTACTGAGTTTATCGAAGAACATTTAGCAGGTCCCATGGCAAAATTAGCGAATCAGCGTCATTTACGTGCGATCAGAGATGGGATCATTGCCACATTACCGTTGATCATCATTGGATCATTTTTCTTAATTATTGCCTTTCCACCGTTACCGGCGGATTGGGGAATCACGCAGTTTTTAACATCAAATGCGGCAACTATTTTATTACCTTATCGCATGACGATGTACATCATGACCTTGTATGCAACATTTGGGATTGGGGCAAGTTTATCCAAAACATATAACTTGGATGTCATTTCAGGTGGAATTTTAGCAACGATCGCTTTTCTATTGACGTTTGTTCCAGTCAATATTCCAGCAGAAGCGTTAGATGCGGCTGGAACAGCTGGGTTTGTATTGCCAATGGCTAATTTGGGTGGCGGCGGAATGTTTGTTGGAATCATCACATCGATTTTGGCCGTTGAAATTTATCGTTTAACGGATAAATCAAAATTCAAAATCACGATGCCAGAACAAGTACCACCTGCTGTAGCGAGATCGTTTGAAACGTTAACACCAACGTTGATTGTTATTTTAGGGATTTCTACGTTAACTTACTTTATTGGTTTCGATTGGCATTCAACGATTTCTAAAATTGTAAGCCCTTTAGTAAGCGCTGCAGATAGTTTGCCAAGTGTCTTATTCTTGATCTTTATGATTACCTTCTTTTGGTCATTCGGGATTCATGGTGTATCGATCGTTGGGTCGTTAGCAAGACCGTTGTGGTTGCAATTATTGGATGGAAACACTGCGGCAATGGCAGCTGGTAAAGAACTACCAAATATTGCGGCAGAGCCTTTTTATCAATGGTTTGTCTGGATCGGTGGATCAGGTTGTACAATTGGACTAGCGTTATTATTAGCATTTAAAACAAAATCTCAATTTGCTTCAAAACTAGGGAAAGCGACGTTAGCACCAGCTATTTTCAATATCAATGAACCGTTGATTTTTGGAACACCGATCGTATTGAATCCGATTTTGATCATTCCGTTTATTTTAACACCAATGGTGACTGCAACGATTGCTTGGTTTGTCACTCAGTTTGGTTTGGTCAATCGTGTGATCTTTACGGCACCTTGGACATTACCTGGACCAATTGGCGCTTATTTAGCAACGGGGGGCGATTGGCGTGCAGCAGTTTTAAGTGTTGTCCTGATCATTATTTCCGTCGTGATCTATTATCCATTTGTGATGATATATGATAACAATGAATTGGAAAAAGAACATGCTGTCAGCAACTAAAGACGGCTAATCAGATAAAAATGAGCGAAACGAAAATCCTTGTTACTACATTTTCGTTTCGTCATTTCTTTTGAGACGAGGAGACGAATAGAATGACGAAATTAGTATTTATGGCCACAAGTGTTTTATTCATCGTGGTTGGGTTGATTATGACCCACTATTTAAAAAAGAAGGATTTATTACCTAATCGTTGGTTGATCGGTTGTTCGGTCTTTTTGATTGCGTTGATTCCAACGCTTTTATTTCCAACTATGCCGGAAATGATCAAACAAGCGATTTTTTGCATCAGCGGTTTATTAGCTGTTGTCTTTTTTGAAAGTAGTCGATTATTAGCTGAACAAACTAAAAAGGGGTCGAGTCAATGAGAAAATTAGGGATTTCAGTTTACCCAAATCATAACAGTGTAGCAGAAATCAAAGACTATCTGGATTTAGCGGCGAAATATAATTTTAAGCGTGTCTTTACTTGTTTATTATCGGTAGAAGCAGGCAAAGACCAGATTGTCAAAGAGTTTACAGAAACGATTGCTCATGGAAAATCATTAGGAATGGAAGTTATTGCAGATGTGAGTCCTAAAGTATTTGGAGCATTAGGCATCAGTTATGATGATTTATTATTTTTTAAAGAAATCGGAGCGGACGGAATTCGCTTAGACATGGGATTTACAGGAAATGAAGAATCGATCATGACGTTTAATCAGCAAGAGTTAGCAATTGAATTAAACATTAGTTCAGGTACTCGATATTTGGAAAATATTCTAAGCTATCAAGCAAATTCAGATAAATTATTGGGCTGCCATAATTTTTATCCCCATCGTTACACAGGATTGAATTATGACCATTTTATCGCAACATCAGAAGTCTATAAAGAACATGGGATTCGGACGGCCGCATTTATTAATTCTCCCACGGCAACGATTGGGCCGTGGCCAGTAGAAGAAGGCTTATGTACCTTAGAAATGCACCGAACTTGGCCAATCACCACTCAAGCAAAACATTTATGGGCGACAAATGTGATCGATGATGTGATCATTGCCAATGCCTTTGCCTCTGAAGCAGAGTTAAAAGCATTGAGTGAAATCGACCCATATCGTTTAACGCTTGATTGTGTGATCGATCCAAAAACTCCAGCACTAGAAAGAAAAATTATTTTAGAAGAGTTTCACTTTAATCGTGGGGATGTCTCTGATTATGTGATCCGTTCAACGCAAAGTCGTGTAAAATACAAAGGACATGAGTTCATCCCTTTTAATACAGTCAACATGGATACTGGCGATATTATTATTGAAACCTCGCTATGTGCTCATTACGCAGGAGAACTGCAAGTTGCATTATTACCGATGGAAAACGCTGGGAAATCCAATGTGGTAGGCCAAGTTACCGCAGCTGATCAGATCTTATTATCGTACCTTAGACCATGGCAAAAATTTGCCTTCCATGAAGTCTAAATTGGATTAAATAATAGAATAGAGGAGAAACAGATGGTTTATGCAATAGGTTTAATGTCAGGAACATCATTAGATGGCATCGATGCCGCATTAGTAGAAATTTCTGGTAAAAATGAAACGACCGCCGTTAAACTGATCGACTTTTTAACGGTACCCTTTAGTGAGGGAACTTTGCAGCGAATTCGTGAAGCACTATCACTTGAAAGTTCGGACGTAGAAAAAATTTGTTCCTTGAATATTGAATTAGGGGAGTGCTTTGCCCAAGCAACCTTAGCTGTTTGTACGCAAGCTGGGATTGCTTCGACGGAACTTGCTTTTATCGGCAGTCATGGTCAGACTATTTTTCATATTCCTTTTGCTCGAGATACTCTTTACGCCTCGACATTTCAAATTGGAGATCCGGCAGTGATTTGTGAGCGAACGAAAACAACGGTGGTTTCGAATTTTAGAGAACGGGATATGGCAGTTGGCGGTCAAGGAGCACCAATTGTTCCATATTCAGAATACGTGTTATATCAAAAGCCAAATACAACTAGATTGTTGCAAAATATTGGTGGGATCGGCAATGTAACAGTAATTCCAAAATCAGGAAACATAAACGATATGATCGCATTTGACACTGGACCAGGCAATGTCATCATGAATGAACTATGCTTGTACTTTTTCAATCAAGCGTATGATGAAAATGGAACTTATGCTAGTCAAGGCAAAGTTAGCCAAGCGTTGTTAGAAGAATTATTAGCGCATCCTTACATTCAAAAACCTTATCCAAAAACAACTGGACGAGAAGATTTTGGCAAACAATTTACGACAGCCCTACTTGAAAAATGGTCACTTGTCCCAAAAGATTTTATTGCAACAGCGACAATGTATACTGCTAAAACCATTGCCAAAGCTGTTCAACCGTTTATTCAAGATGAAACGGAATTGATTGTTGGCGGCGGGGGGAGTTACAATCAAACCTTGATTGCAATGATCAAAGCAGAGCTTCCAGAAGTCAAGGTGATGATCCAAGAGGAAATGGGTTATTCTTCAGAAGCCAAAGAGGCGATTGCGATGGCTGTTTTAGCCAATCAAACCTTACAGCATTGTCCCGGCAATGTTCCAAGTGCTACCGGTGCGGAAAAAGCTGTCCCATTAGGGAGTATCACCTACTATTAAATAATTGATTAATAATAGAAATTAAAAAAAAGAGCGGTGCAAAATAATTAGGATTTTGCACCGCTCTTTTTATATTTCTATTTAAAATAAACACAGACACACTCAGGTGCGTAAACATCTTTTTGGATCATTTCCAAAAGACCTGTTGTTTCATCACGACGATAAAGGGTTAAATTATCCGTATTTTGATTCGCTACAACGGCAAATTTTCCTGTAGGATCTAAATCAAAATCTCTAGGGATCTCACCTTCTGTTGAAATCAATTGAATACGGTCAACTTTACTACCGTCTTCCGTTGTTGCAAAAACAGCAATCGAATCATGTCCGCGGTTTGATGCGTAAACAAAACGTCCATCTGCTGAAATACGAATCGCTGCACCACCGTTGAATTCGTTGAACCCAACAGGTAAAGTGGATACTTTTTGAACTTGTTCAAAAGAACCATCAGCCGCATTATAAGCTAAAACCGTCACAGTACTATCTAACTCACCAAACAGATAAGCGAATTGATTATTTGGGTGGAAGACTAAATGACGAGGACCAGTTCCAGGTTCTGCTACATATTGGGCAACCTCAGATAATTTGCCAGCTTCACTGACGTCATATGTGTACACGCGATCAGTCCCAAGGTCACAGACTACTAAACGACGATCGGGTGTTAAGTCTGTATAATGTACATGTGCATTGTCTTGATTTTCATGCGGTCCAGTTGGTTCATCATGGACGATCTTATCCGTATGTTCTAATTGTCCATCGGCTAAAATACGATAAACATGAACGATTCCTTGGTGATAATTGGCACCAAAAACCAGTTGTTTTTCTTCATCAAGCGCTACATAACATGGAGGAGCGCCGGCTTCAGTGACTTTATTTAATAAATCAAATTGTCCATTATTGTGTTTATAAGCAGCCATACCACCTTCACCATCAACCGAAGTAACATTGAATAAGTCACCTGTTTGATTTAACGCTAAGTAGGTTGGGCTCGTTTCTTCTACTAATAAAGTTGCGTCAGAAAGTGTTCCATTTTCTGTATCTAACGTAATCTGATAAATCCCTTTACTTTCTCGACGTGTATACGTCCCTAATAAAATTTGTTCCAGCATGAAATTCCCTCCATTTTTTACTGAATACTACTAAGAATCAGCAATTGATTTAACTCTTTTAGTATACCATAAGAATTCCTTTATTTAGCAAATCTTTCCAAATCCAATGTTCGCATTTTCACTTGATTTATGCTATTATATTTTAAGACTGTAACGACAGTCATTTTTAATTTTAGAGGGGTGACACGCATGTACGATAATACAAATAGCAACAATGGTGCAGTTCGCTGTTCATTTTGTGGTAAGACACAAGAAGAAGTGAAAAAAATCGTTGCTGGACCTGGTGTCTATATTTGTAATGAATGTATCGACTTATGTAAAGAGATTATTGATGAAGAATTTTACGACGAAGCCGTACGTGAATTAACGGATGTCCCAAAACCTCAAGAAATATTGGATGTCTTAAACGAATATGTAATTGGACAAGATCAGGCAAAACGCTCATTAGCAGTGGCTGTCTATAATCACTATAAACGTGTAAATCAATCAGAAAATTCAAGCTCTGAAGATGTAGAATTACAAAAGAGCAATATTTGTTTAATTGGACCAACAGGTTCTGGGAAAACATTTTTAGCCCAAACATTGGCTAGAACATTGAATGTACCATTTGCGATTGCGGATGCAACAAGTCTTACAGAAGCAGGCTATGTCGGGGAAGACGTAGAAAATATTCTATTGAAACTGTTACAATCAGCAGATTTCAATGTAGAGCGTGCTGAAAAAGGCATTATCTATATTGATGAGATCGACAAAATTGCCCGTAAGAGTGAAAATGTTTCAATCACAAGAGATGTTTCAGGTGAAGGCGTGCAACAAGCCTTGCTTAAAATTTTGGAAGGAACAGTTGCTAGCGTGCCACCACAAGGCGGACGTAAGCATCCCCACCAAGAATTTATCCAAATCGATACAACAAATGTCTTGTTTATTGTTGGAGGAGCCTTTGACGGGATTGAAAACATGGTAAAAAATCGCTTAGGCGAAAAAACAATCGGTTTCGGTACAAAAAACAGCAAGTTGAATGAAGACGAGAGCGTAATGCAACAAATCATTCCAGAAGATTTGTTGAAATTCGGCTTGATTCCTGAATTTATCGGGCGCTTACCTGTTACAGCTGCATTAGAGAAGTTGACGACAGATGATTTAGTTCGTATCTTGACTGAACCTAAAAATGCACTAGTCAAACAATATCAAAAATTATTATCTTTAGATGACACAGAACTAGAATTTGATGAGGATGCTCTTCGTGCGATTGCCAATAAAGCAATCGAGCGTAATACAGGTGCTCGCGGTTTACGTTCAATCATTGAAGAAATCATGATGGATGTGATGTTTGATGTGCCATCAGATGATACGATCGAAAAAGTGATCATCACCGAAATGGCGGTTGAAGGTACAGGGAAACCAGCGATTGTGTATAATAAAAAAGATAAAAAAGCTGGCTAAATGTTAAAAGACAAAAAAGTAGAGATGCGTCTCTACTTTTTTACTGATTTTTATACAACAACGTTATTTAGCTTTGCGAGTTCGTTCAGCTTTGTAACTTATCTAGCTGCACAAGCCAGCTCTTCGGGAAAAAGATAAAATAGGAATAAGGTAAAAAGCACCTTATTCCTATTTTTCTGTCAGAGCTAAACGGCTTGTTCCGCTTTTAAACGAAGGAGGTTCAATTATGAATGTTCATAACGCAGAAATTATTATTAGTGCGGTTTCACCTAAACAGTATCCGGAAACAGAGCTTCCAGAAATTGCTTTAGCAGGTCGCTCAAATGTCGGAAAATCATCCTTTATCAATACGTTGATCAACCGTAAAAATTTAGCCAGAACTTCTGGGAAACCAGGGAAGACGCAAACGTTGAATTTTTACCTAATTGAAGACGCCTTGCATTTTGTTGATGTTCCTGGCTATGGCTATGCCAAAGTGTCGAAGACAGAACGGGCTAAATGGGGCGAGATGATCGAAACCTATATGACAACTAGAGAGCAATTAAAGGCTGTTGTTTCGTTAGTCGATTTGCGTCATGCACCAACGCAAGAAGATATTCAAATGTATGAGTTTTTAAAATACTATGATATCCCAGTAATCGTGGTTGCAACGAAGAAAGATAAAATTCCTCGTGGTAAATGGAATAAACATGAGAGTGTGATCAAGAAAGCCTTGAATTTCGATAAATCTGATGATTTTATTCTGTTCTCTTCGCAAACCAAAGAAGGAAAAGAAGAAGCCTGGCAAGCGATTGAAAAATATTTATAATAAAAAAGTAGCTTTGACGACTCACTTATGAGAGCAGTCAAAGCTACTTTTTTATTGTTCTTTTTTCTTTTCTTCTTTTTGTTCAGCTTTCGCTGCTTGTTTTTCTAGTTCTTCTTTCGGCATTTCGACTTTTTTAGGATCTACTGCAAAAGAGTCAAACAATTTATCTAAGTCATCTGTACGTTCAAATTTTAAGCCCATGCTGGTTTGCTCCATTTCATTTTAGATTGAATAGAAGCTTATGACCTTGTTCAGCCTTCACTTCTTTTCTCTAGTTTAGCATCCTTTCAGAAATTTGAATAGTTTTCTTTTTCAAATCGTAAGAATTTATATAAAAATAGTTTTACTTTCAATTTGTAAGTTTGCATTCAATTACAAAACAAGGTATAGTTTTTTCGAATAGAGAAAAGAGGGACGAAATGGCAGGAAATATTTTTGTTGGAATGGTGCGCGGCTATCAGCGTTTTATTTCACCTGGGCTTCCAGCTAGTTGCCGCTATCACCCAACATGTTCACAATATATGATCGATGCCATCCAAACACATGGTAGTATCAAAGGTGTGACAATGGGGACAGCGAGATTTTTAAGATGTCATCCGCTGACCAAAGGCGGAATCGATTATGTACCGTTGAAATTTAGTTTAAAAAGAAATCCGGATCAAGAATATCATGGTCCCTATAACTATAGAAGAAACAAACACAATAAATAGATGAAGGCGGGCAGAAAACATGGCGATTTTGGCATTTGATTTTGGTGGTTCAGCAGTAAAATATGGGGTTTGGAACGGACAAGAAATGACCGACAAAGGGAAATTCACTACTCCTAAAACATGGGAAGAAATGAAAGCGTCCTTATTAGCTGTATTTGTTGGAATGGCGCAAGATTTTGAAGGGGTAGCATTAAGTGCACCAGGTGTGGTTGATGTTGAAAAACAATTGATCAATGGTATTTCAGCAATTCCGTATATCCACGGCTTTAACATTTTTAAAGAACTGGAAGAACTATTTAACCTGCCTGTTGCAATCGAAAACGACGCAAATTGTGCTGGGATGGCTGAAATTTATGAAGGAGCGGCAAAAGGGAAAAAAGAAGTTGCTTTTGTTGTTGTTGGTACTGGAATCGGTGGGGCAATTTTTCATAATGGGCAAATCGCTAAAGGCGCCCATCTTTATGGCGGCGAATTTGGTTTGATGTACCTAAATGAAGGAGAAGCCTTTAGTAAGTTAGGAACTGCGGTGCAAATGGCGTGGCGTTATTGCGAACGAAAAGGCGTAGAGAAAGAAACCTTTACTGGAGAAGATGTTTTTCGTTTAGCAGAAAATGGGGATGAATTGGCCAAAGAAGAAGTCAATCTCTTTTATGAGTATTTAACCCAAGGCCTGTTTAGCATTCAATTTTCACTTGATCCAGAGATGATTGTTTTGGGTGGCGGTGTTTCTGCTAAAGAAGGATTGTTAGATGAAGTCAATCGTCGAATGAAAGAAAAACTAGCGCATTTTGAATTAAATGACTTTATCCCAAAAATCGTTACCTGCAAATATGAAAATGATGCCAATCTGATTGGAGCGGCCGCTAATTTTATCACGAGCCAAAAGAATAACGAATAATCGAATCGAAAACGTCGAATTGCTGAGTGCAAGGAGACGTTTTTTTTTACGAAAAAGAGAGAGTAAAATCTTGGATTATAAGTAACGGACAAATCTTAATAATTTGAATTATAGAAATTTTCTGAAAATTCATTGACATTTCTTTCGTTATTGATTATATTTGTATACATACTTCTTTAATAATTATATATGCAAAGAAAATTATCTGGCTTTACGAATTCATTCAGCTTTAAAATCATCTAGCTTTTTGTGTTAGCTCTTCGGGAAAAAGATAAAAACTGATTGTGGCAAAAAGCACCACATTCTGTTTTTCCTATTTTCCAGTCAGAGCTGACCAACACAACAAGCTTTAAAATCATCTAGCTTTTTGTGCTAGCTCTTTGGGAAAAAGATAAGAACTGATTGTGGTAAAAGACACCACATTCTGTTTTTCCTATTTTCCAGTCAGAGCTAATCAACACAATCAGCTTTAAAATCAAGGGGGAAATAAAATGAAAAAATTTAGTTTTTTATTTGCTAGTCTCTTTTTACTAGCAGCATGTGGTCCAGCAGCTGGCGGAGGCGCAAGCGGCGGTGGAAATAAGGTTGAAGGCGATACGATCAAAATTGGGATGAACATGGAGCTTTCTGGAGATGTTTCAGCGTATGGGAACGCTGAAAAAGAAGGAATCACTTTAGCTGTTGAGGAAATCAACGAAGCAGGTGGCGTGTTAGGAAAAAAATTAGAGTTGATCGAAAAAGACAATAAATCAGAAAATGGCGAAGCAACCTCAGTCGCAGCCAATTTAACGGCAAAAGATAAAGTTGTTGCAGTCGTGGGGCCAGCAACATCTGGTGCAACAAAAGCAACGATTCCAAATATGACGAAAGCGGCAGTTCCAGTTATCACACCTTCCGGGACGGATGACAGCATCACTGTTGTAAACGACAAAGTGCAAGAATATATTTTCAGAGCTTGTTTCCAAGATACCTTTCAAGGGGTCATCTTAGCAAATTTTGCGCAAGACAATTTGAAAGCGAAAAACGTTGTGATCATTGGCGATAACTCAAGTGATTACGCTATTGGCTTAACAAAATCATTCAAAGATACATTTAAAGGCAAGATCGCTAAAGAAGAAACCTTTACAGCAGGAGACAAAGATTTCCAAGCCATCTTAACAAAAATCAAAGACCTTGATTACGATGCAATCTACATCCCAGGCTACTATGCAGAAGCTGGCTTGATCATCAAACAAGCACGTGAAATGGGCATCGACAAACCGATTCTTGGAGCTGATGGATTTGGTGATGAAAAATTAGTTGAAATCGCTGGTGCGAAAAATGTATCTGAAGTTTATTACACAGGTCATTTCTCAGAAAAAGCACCTGCAACAGACAAAGTAACACCATTTGTAGAAGCATTCAAGAAAAAATATGACAAACAACCATCTGCATTCAACGCTTTAGGCTATGATTCAGTTTACATGTTGAAACAAGCAATGGAAGATAAAGATTCAGCAGATTCAAAAGACATTACAGCAGGTTTAGCTTCATTAAAAGACTTTGTTGGTGTAACAGGGAAAATGACGATGGATAAAGATCACAATCCTGAAAAATCTGCTGTTGTACTAGGCTTGACAGAAGGAAAAGAAACATCTGCGGATGCTGTAAATCCTTAACAACATTATCGTGACGAAACTAAAAGAGGGTGAGACAAGGTTCCGCGTTTTGTCCATCCTCTTTTTTCATTTATTAAATAGCAATTATTCTAAAACATTGGAAGTGATAAACATGGAAGTAGTTATCCAACAACTAGTCAATGGACTTTTTCTAGGTAGTATTTATGCGCTATTGGCGTTAGGGTATACAATGGTATACGGGATCATCAAATTGATCAACTTTGCCCATGGAGAAATCTATATGTTAGGTGGTTTTATGGGGTATTTCTTTATTAATAAATTAAGTTTAGGGTTCTTCCCAGCCTTAATTTTATCGATGGCAGGAGCTGCGGTAATCGGTGTTGTAATCGAATTTTTAGCGTATAGACCGCTAAGAAAATCAACACGAATTGCAGCTTTGATTACAGCGATTGGGGTTTCATTTTTACTACAAAACGGGATGATTTACTGGTTAGGACCTGAGAAAAAATCATTTCCGCAAGCAATTGAATTTAAAAATTATCAACTAGGTTTTATTCAAATTTCAAATATTCAAGTTCTTATTTTAATCATATCCATAGTCCTGATGATTGCGTTGCAATTGATTGTGAAAAAGACCAAGATGGGTAAAGCAATGCGAGCTGTTTCGGTTGATGCAGATGCTGCGCAATTGATGGGGATCAATGTTAATCGGACTATTTCATTTACGTTTGCTTTAGGTTCAGCATTAGCTGCAGCAGCAGGTATGCTGATAGGCTTGTATTATAACTCTATCGATCCTATGATGGGTGTTGTTCCAGGACTTAAATCTTTCGTTGCCGCAGTTTTAGGTGGAATCGGGATCATACCTGGTGCAGCTTTGGGCGGCTTTGTGATCGGTTTGTTGGAAACGATCACGATAGCACTTGGTTTTTCAGATTATAAAGATGCAGTCGTATACGCATTGTTGATTATTATTTTATTGATTCGTCCTGCTGGTATTCTCGGCAAGAACATCAAAGAGAAAGTGTAGGTGGTAAGTATGAAAAAGAATTTAAAATATAACTTCGTTTGGCTTTTACTTGCCGCATTAGCTTATGCTTTTATCTATGTATTATATGTTACAGGGGTTATTACACCCTTCACTGAATATACCTTGATTACGATCGGAATCAATATTATGTTAGCGTTAGGATTGAATTTGATCATTGGTTTTTCAGGTCAGTTTTCTTTAGGGCATGCTGGGTTTATGGCAATCGGGGCTTATAGTGCAGCGATCATGTCCGTTAAATATCCTACAATGGGTGGTTTTTTTAGTGGGATTTTACTAGGAATCTTTTTATCTGGAATCGTGGCATTATTAGTTGGTATTCCAACATTGAGATTAAAAGGCGATTACTTAGCGATTGCAACTTTAGGAATTTCTGAGATTATTCGAATCATTATTATCAACATGAAAGATATCACGAATGGCCCTGCTGGAATCTTTGGTATTCCCCCAATGGTCAATTGGTCGATGGTCTTTGGATTTGTGGTTATTGTGACCTTAATCATTGTTAATTTTATTCACAGTGGACCAGGACGCGCAACAATGGCAATCAGAGAAGATGAGATTGCTGCTGAATCAATGGGCGTTAATACGACTAAATATAAAGTAGTTGCGTTTATTATTGGTGCGGTTACAGCTAGTGTGGCAGGTGCTATTTATTCAAGTTATGTTCAAACGATTGCACCAAAAGATTTTGGTTTCATGAAGTCAATCGACATTTTGATCATCGTGGTTTTTGGTGGCATCGGTAGCGTGACAGGGACCTTTATTGCAGCCATTGTACTAGGAATTTTGAACATGTTTTTACAGGATGCAGGCGCATTAAGAATGATCATTTACGCATTGGCCTTGATCATTATTATGATTTTCAAGCCAGGTGGTTTACTTGGAACGTGGGAATTTTCGGTAAAAAAAATCTTCAAGAAGAAGGAGGACAAAACAAATGCCTCTATTGAACGTTGAGAACTTAACAAAAAATTTCGGTGGGCTGGCTGCCGTTTCAAATGTCAATCTTTCTTTAGAACCCAACGAATTGATTGGATTGATCGGTCCTAATGGTGCTGGTAAAACAACGCTGTTTAATCTTTTGACCGGCGTTTATGAGCCAAGCGATGGGACCGTGACATTAGATGTTTTAGGGAAAGAGCATGTCTTAAACGGAATGAAACCATATCATATTGCCGACATGGGCTTGAGCAGAACTTTCCAAAATATTCGTTTATTTAAAGATTTGACGGTCATGGATAATGTATTGATTGCAATGAATAGTAAAAATAAAGAAGGCATCCTATCGAGTATTTTACGTTTGCCAACTTTTTATAAAAAAGAAGAAGAGATGGAAAAGAAAGTGTTGGAGTTGCTTGCAATTTTTGGCTTAGAAGATAAAGTTCAAACTCTAGCAAAAAATCTTCCTTATGGAGAACAAAGACGTTTAGAAATCGTGCGTGCGTTGGCAACACAGCCAAAAGTGTTATTTTTAGATGAACCAGCAGCTGGGATGAATCCACAAGAAACGGCGGATTTAACTGAACTAATCAGGAAAATCCAAAAAGAATTTCAAATTACGATTGTGTTGATCGAGCATGATATGAGTTTAGTCATGGAAGTTTGTCAAAGAATTTATGTGTTAGAATATGGCAGAATCATTGCTGAAGGGGAACCAGAAACAATCAAAAACGATCCTCGAGTAATCGAAGCCTATCTTGGGGGGGAACTGTAATGTTAACAATTGAAAATTTATCCGTTCATTATGGCGTAATCCAAGCTGTTCGTGATGTTAGTTTTAATGTAGAACAAGGTGAAATCGTGTCGTTGATTGGCGCCAATGGGGCTGGAAAAACGACGATTTTAAGAACGATTTCAGGCTTGAATCGACCCTCAAATGGAACGATCACTTTTGAAGGGCAACAGATCCAAAAAATGCTTCCACAAAAAATTGTTGCTTCAGGATTGTGTCAAGTTCCAGAAGGTCGCCATGTTTTTGCTGGATTATCGGTTCAGGAAAACTTAGAAATGGGTGCCTTTTTGAGAAAAGATGGCGAGCTAAAGCAAGATTATGAGATGATTTTTGAACGATTTCCTATTTTGAGAGAACGAAAGAACCAAGATGCAGCTACTTTATCAGGTGGAGAACAACAAATGTTAGCTATGGGACGGGCGCTGATGTCTAAACCAAAATTATTGCTACTGGACGAACCATCGATGGGATTAGCACCCATTTTTATTCAAGAAATTTTTAATATCATAAAAGAAATCAATAAACAAGGAACAACCGTTTTACTAATTGAACAAAATGCGAAAATGGCACTTTCCATTGCAGATCGAGGCTATGTTTTAGAAACGGGTGAAGTTGTTTTAAGCGGTCCAGGAAAAGAGCTTCTTGAAAGTGAAGAAGTTAAAAAAGCCTATCTAGGAGGATAAAAGCATGAGTGTAAGTGATTTTATGACAAAAAATTTAGTCGTTGCTCAACCAGAAATGAAAATTTTTGATGCGGTAGATTTGATGAAAAAAAATAATATTCATCGTTTACCTGTAGTCAAAAATGAGCGCATAATTGGGTTGATCACAGAAGGCACGATTCAATCTGCAATGCCGTCAAAAGCTACTAGCTTAAGCGTTTATGAAGTAAATTACCTACTTAACAAGACGACAGTAGCAGATATCATGGTAAAAGAGGTTCAAACTATTGAACCAGTCGCTTCTTTAGAAGATGGTATTTTTAAAATGCGTCAAAATAATATTGGGGTATTGCCTGTTGTAGACGGAAACGAGACACTAGTCGGAATTATTACAAATAATGATATTTTCGATGCATTCTTAAAAATCACAGGGTACAATGACGGTGGGACACGTGTTCAACTGCGCATTCCAGAAGATCACAAAGGCATATTAGCGGATATTACAAAGTTGCTAGCCGATAATGATTTTAGCATTTTGACGGTTGTCGTAAATCGTAAAGAGTTAGAAACTGTTATTGAGTTACAAATTGAAAGTCGCGAGACTAATCAAATTGAAAAAATTTTAAAAGAAGCAAATTATGATGTTTTTGAAGCGGTATTTATATCAAAAAAAGTATAAAAAAGTCAATAATAGCAAGAATTTACCAGAAATTTTTTACTGAAAAAGAGTTTGACTATTATATTGGCATGTGATAGTTTTATATAGTGTGGTAAGGAGAATCTCTTTTAATCACACTTAAATAGTAAAAGATTTAACGTTTTACTATTTGTACATTATGTCCTAAAACAATAGGGGTTATTGTTGGTATGATTATTACAGAACATCTGTAATTAATTATAAATATTTAAGATAGGAGGAAAACAAATGAAAAAAGTTATTGGATTTATCGTGACTGTTGTTGCGGTATTAAGCTTTGCTACACCAGCTTCTGCTGATGGAGCTATTTCAACAACAGAACAGTCTATTCTTAATGAATTGAATGCTGGTGTAACAATCGGCGGTAAAAAATTCAATTTTGATGCGGCTGAAACAAACGCAGCTGCAAATCACTTGAAACGTGTTGACTTAACACAAGCTCAAGCTGATGAGGCTGTAAAAAATATTCAAGCAGCACGTGGATTAGTTGAAAGTGTATCTGTTAATACATCAAGTGCTAATTCTCTTGCAAGTGCAATTAAATTATTGCCAGCTAACGTAATTTCTCAAGTACAAAATTACGCAGTTGCTGCTGGAAATGCTGTTGGCGTGAAAATTACTTTTGGTGGCGGAAGCTACTCAGCAGTAACAATCACAGATGCGAATGGCGCACCTGTTTACAAAACTGGAACTCCAGTGAAAAACACAGGTTCTAATTACGCATTAAGCGGTATTACTTTTGGCTCATTGATCGTAGCTGCAGCAGGTGCAGTATTCGTGAGCAGAAAGAACAAACTAGCATAATATGAAACAATTAAAAAGAGTAGGGGCATTTATTTACATGCCTCTTCTCTTTATGTTTTTTGGCTATCTCATTATTTACATAATTGGCGCACCTGTCATTAATTTTGCTACTTCAGCAGTCGAATTGATTTCACTGAATGATGCTCCGAATTTTGAGCAAAAAGGGACGAACCTTTTTGAACAAAGAAATGCAACAAAAGAGCAAACAACATCAGGAAAAGTAACCGATAAATCAGTAAATCAAACCACTGAGCAGACAGCGGACCTCGTTGAACAAGAGTCGAAAGCAGTTGCGAATGGAATCGAAGTGACTAAAACGGGCGATTTAGCTTCTTCAAGTATGATCTATCCAGTAGGTGGAGATCAATTTGGGGAAGTAGTGATCGATAAAGTTGGAATTAATGAGCCATTATATTACGGAGATAGCGAAGAAATCTTGCGTTTAGGGGCAGGACAGTACATCGGCAGTATGATTCCAGGAGATCTTGGAGCAACGTTGATCGGCGGGCATAATCTGCCTTCTTTTGGGAAAATCTATTACTTAGAACCTGGTGATCAAGTCGAGGTCCATACTCATTATGGCGATTATACGTATCAAGTGACAGAAGTAAAGGTTGCGAATTATAAAGACTCAGCAATCAATACGAAGTTAGGCGACCGTTCAAAAAGATCACTGATTCTTTATACTTGTTATCCATTAGATGCGATTGGTTTAACACCAGAACGTGTTTTTGTTTCTGCAGACTATGTATCTGGACCAATCATTGATGAGAAGTCATAAAGGAGGAGAACCCGTCAGATGAAAAAAAGTGGTCATTTAATGAAAACTATCTCTCGCTATTTTATTGCTTTCTTATCTTCTGTATTTTTGTTTGCCTTTTTGATTTTATTGACCTTACGATTGACACTTTTTAGTGAAAGCTATATAGAAAAACAAGCAGTTAAAGCAGACTATTATTCAGAGTTGACTGAAGAAATCAATCGACAAATTGAAAATAGCGCTTTAGGAAGTAACATTCCAGAAGGTGTATTGCATCAATCAATCAGCAAAGAGTTAGTAAAAAAAGATGTAGATGCCTATTTTAACGCAATGTACAATACTGGGACAAAATATTCGATTTCTAATGAAAAAGAGATTCAAACAACTGTTTCAACGGCAATCAGTAATTATATGAATGAGAAGGGCATCCAGACAACACCAGAATCAGAGGCGGCTGTCACGGGACTTTCAGAGAATGCTGTGAAAATTTATAAAGGCTATGTTGAGCTGCCGTTTTTAGTTTCTTACGGACGTAAAGTGATGAATTATAAATCAACATTAGTTATTTTTATGGTTGTTTGTGGTGTTTTATGGGCTTTACTAAGCTTTTCTCTCTATTCTTCGTTAAGAGGGTATGTCCATCGTTTATTTAGATACTGGGCTTATGTTTGGGTTGGTAGTGGCTTGATGATGCTTGTAGTTCCAGCAATTATCCTAATTCAGGGTACTTTAACGAGGCTTGGTATTCAGTCTAAGGCCATGTATGATTTTATCCAAACTTACTTATCAAGCTTTTTATGGCTGTTTATCGTTGTAGGAGCTGTTTCGATTGTAGCAGGTATTGTCTTTGGCTTACTTAGTGAAGTGAAGAGAAAGCAATTATTTAGTGTTTAAACTTAGAACAATTAAAGAGCGGGACAAAACTAAAAACCAGTTTTATCCCGCTCTTTAAATTCGAATAAACGGCGAGAAAAAAATAGCTCTTTCGGAAATAAGCAGAAGCTAAACACTTTTGTCTCGGCCTCTTTCTTTTTTTCGTGTAACGTGATACCATAGAGGCTTGGGAGGGATGAAGATGTCGAAGAAAAATAAAGATATAGAAGTAAAAATAGAAGAAACTGAAAAAAAAATCAATGGTGAGTCAGTCACAGTTAGTACCTTAACGATCGGCAAGAAAGAAATCGGTCAAGTTCTTGCACAAGAAGCAAAAAAATTTGCGGTTGTGATCGATGGACGCAATGAAGCGACTGTGAAAACGCTTGATGAAGCGATCGAATACGTGATTCGCCAATGGAATTTAAACGACTAAAATAAATAACAACTTTTTTTCGAAAAAGGCTTGCATTTTTGTTAAAAGTTTTGTATTATAACTAAGTCAGGTTTTTTACTAAAACCTTTTGGAGGAATAGCGAAGTGGCTAAACGCGACGGACTGTAAATCCGTTCCTTAGGGTTCAGTGGTTCGAATCCACTTTCCTCCATTTTTAACCTTTGGGGTATAGCCAAGCGGTAAGGCAACAGGTTTTGATCCTGTCATGCGTTGGTTCGAATCCAGCTACCCCAGTTTTTTTTATGAGAACAACTCACTAAGAGTTGTTCTTTTTTTTGCTTGAAAAATCAGGGTGACTTCTGTTCTCTTTTTTCAAAATATGTGATAAAGTGGATAAAAAGCATGAGGAGTGAACCCGATGAATATTAAAGACAAAATAACTGAAACGGCAGAAAGAGTCTATGACTTAGCACGTGAAGGTAAATATGATGTAAAGGTCAATCTTTTTTCTAAAAAAGACAGCAAAGATAAAGCGACAGGTATCCAAGTTGTATCTACTCGAGATACGGCGCATACAAAAAAATGGCGTGCTAAAAACCGCTAAATCAATAATAGGCTAAAACAACAGCGATTATCTGTTGTTTTAGCCTATTTTCCTTTAATCTGGGTTATTTATCGATTTCTAGGCCCAGAACGGTCAGGTGACCATTTCCGACCAGTTTAATAACAAGTCTAGCCAGATGGTTTGGCGACATGTCTGTGTCACTTGTGATCCACCAATGTAGGGTGCCAATGAAGATAGAAGTCATGTATTCAATGATAAAATCAATCGGTACTTCAATATCATTCTCCGTAATTTTCAACTTAGAAAAGATATCCGCATATTTTTCATAAATGATATCTGCTAACTTCTTGCGTAACAACTCATTTGAACTTCCATCCATGATCGTCAAAAAGAAATTTTTGTTTTTTTGAATATTGATATAAATATGGGTTAGTAAAAATTCTATCTGTTTTACTTTGATGCGATTACTGACGATGATCTGCTCCGTATCAATAACAGAAGTGAAGGCATTGATTGCAAAATCAAAAATTTGTTCATAAAGGTCTTGTTTGTCTTTGAAGTGAGCATAAAAAGTCGCACGATTGATCATTGCTTCGTCGGCGATGTCTTGAATCGTTATACAGTCATATCCTTTTTCCTCAACTAAGTGAAAGAAAGCTTCAATAATCATTTTGTGTGTTCGTTTTACTCGGAGGTCAGTTTTCTTTGACATAAAAATTTCCTTTCGAAATAATCAACAGATTTTTAAAGTTTGTTGCTTATCTCACAAATTTGGGTATTTTGCTTGTTGCATTTAAATTAGAATCTTTCTAAAATATACATAAGTATTATATCAGACACCTTGTAGGATAATCAACAAAGTGTTGTGAAATAAAAGGATATGGATTATAAGGAGATCAAACGTATGACAATCAGAGCAGGAATAGACGTTGGTTCAACAACTGTGAAATTAGTAATTATTGACGAAAAAAATCATACACTATTCGCCAAATACGAGCGACACTACTCCGATGTAAAAGCAGCAACCGAAAAAGTATTGAATGAAGCGATGAATGAAATCGGTGAAGAAACGCCGATCACAATGACAATCACTGGGTCTGGTGGTATGGGACTAGCAGATGTTTTGACTATTTCTTTTGTTCAAGAAGTGATTGCTTGTACAAGAACAGTAGAAGAAATCATACCAGAAACGGATGTCGCAATCGAGCTAGGTGGTGAAGATGCCAAAATCACCTTTTTTGAAGGTGCCTTAGAGCAACGGATGAATGGTAGCTGTGCAGGAGGTACAGGTGCTTTTATCGATCAAATGGCAGTATTGTTGAAAACAGATGCAAATGGTGTCAATGAATTGGCTAAAAACTATCAAACAATCTATCCAATTGCCTCAAGGTGCGGTGTGTTTGCTAAGACTGATGTGCAGCCGTTGATCAATGAAGGGGCAGCGAAAGAAGATATCTCTGCCAGCATTTTTCAAGCAGTCGTCAATCAAACAATTGCGGGCCTTGCGGCTGGTCGCAAAATCAAAGGAAAGATCGCCTTTTTAGGCGGACCGCTGTTCTTTATGTCAGAACTTAGAAAACGATTCATTGAAACCTTGGATGTAAAACCAGAAGATGTGATTTTTCCAGAAAACCCTCAATTATTTGTGGCAATGGGTGCGGCGATTTATTCAGAAGGGGCTAATCCAACCACATTAGCTGAGTTGATCCACCGTTTAACCAAAGGCGATCAAGAACAATTAAAGCCGACCGATACGTTAGAACCATTATTTCAAGGTGAAGCAGAATTAGACGCGTTTAGAGCACGTCATAATCAAGCGAAAGCGCAAGAAAAAGCCTTGTCTGAACATCATGGTGTAGCATTTTTAGGAATCGATGCTGGCTCAACTACAACCAAAGTTACCCTGATCGATGAAGACGGTAATTTATTATTTTCATTTTACGGAAACAATCAAGGACAGCCGTTAGAGACCACAATGAGTGTTTTAAAAGACTTATACCAACAATTGCCGCAAGATGTTTTTATTGGGAAAGCAGCAGTTACAGGCTATGGAGAACATCTAATCAAAAATGCCTTAAAAGTTGATATCGGTGAAGTTGAAACGATGGCGCATTATAAAGCCGCTAATCATTTTCAGCCGGGTGTCGATTTTATCTTAGACATTGGTGGTCAAGATATGAAGGCGATGACGATCAAAGATGGTGTGTTGTCTTCGATTCAATTAAATGAAGCTTGTTCCTCTGGTTGCGGTTCTTTTATTGAAACGTTCGCTAAATCATTGAATTTTAATGTCAAAGAGTTTGCCCTTGAAGCGCTCAGTTCCAAAGCGCCGGTGGATCTTGGGTCTCGTTGTACTGTATTTATGAACTCGAAAGTGAAACAAGTTCAAAAAGAGGGGGCATCAGTTGGCGATATTTCAGCTGGACTTTCTTATTCAGTAATCAAAAACGCCATTTACAAAGTAATCAAAGTCCGTCGTCCGGAAGAACTAGGGAAAAAAATCGTTTGCCAAGGTGGGACTTTTTATAATGAAGCCGTGTTGCGAGCCTTTGAAATGATCAGTGAACGAGAAGTGGTTCGCCCGTCTATCGCAGGTTTAATGGGTGCTTATGGTGCCGCATTGATTGCCTTAGAAAATTACGAATTAGGAGAAGAAACTACGATTCTTGGGCTAGAGGAGCTAGATACATTTACAGCTGATAAAGAATTTACTCACTGTGGTCTTTGTGAAAACAATTGTATGATGACGGTAACGATTTTTTCTGATGGGCGTCAATTTGTCACTGGGAATCGCTGTGAACGTGGTGCAAGGATCAAAGTCAAGAAAGAAGATCGCAAGGTTAATTTAGTTGATTATAAATACCGGAAACTATTTAAGTACCGCCCTTTAAAAGAAAAAGATGCGGTGCATGGCAGGATTGGGATCCCTCGTGTCTTGAATATGTATGAAAATTATCCGTTGTGGCATACCTTCTTTACAGATCTGGGCTTCCGAGTAGAATTATCGCCACGTTCAAATAAAGAATTGTATGAACAAGGTATGGAAACTATTCCAAGTGATACAGCGTGTTATCCAGCTAAAATTTCTCATGGTCATATTCAAGCCTTGATCGATTCTAAGGTACCAATGATTTTTTATCCTGGTGTCGTTTTTGAACGCCAAGAGTCAGCCGAAGCAGATAATCATTTTAACTGTCCAATCGTGCAAAGCTATCCTGATGTCATTCGGAACAATGTTGATGATATTCGTGACGGTAAAGTCGATTATCGTAATCCTTATATCAATCTAGCAAATGAAGCTTCTGTAGCAAAAGTGTTAAGTGAAACCTTTGCAGATCTTGGTATTTCAGCAGAGCAAGTGGCCCAAGCACTTCGTCATGGTTATGAAGAATTAGATGCTTTTAAAGATGATGTCCGTAATAAAGGAGAAGAAACCTTAGTAATGCTAAATCAAAAAGGCGAGAAGGGCATTGTTTTATCTGGGCGCCCGTATCATTTAGACCCTGAAATCAATCATGGAATCGCCGATGTGATCACGCAAGAAGGGTTCCATGTTTTAACGGAAGATTGTGTTTCTCATTTAAGTGATGTTGGAAATTTACGCGTGGTAAATCAGTGGGTGTATCATTCTCGTTTATATGCAGCAGCACGTGTTGTGGCAAAATCTAAAAATCTTGAACTAGTTCAATTGAATTCATTTGGCTGTGGCTTAGATGCCGTTACAACCGACCAAGTAGAGGAAATCATGGATCAATATGGCAAAATCTATACGGTCTTAAAAATCGATGAAGGGTCTAATTTAGGGGCTATCAGGATTCGGTTACGTTCTTTGAAAGCGGCAGTTGGCGAACGGGAAAAAATGCATTTTGAACCAAAAATGCAGCACGAAGAGCCAGAAAAAATCATCTTTACCAAGGAAATGAAAAAGACCCATACCTTGTTACTACCAATGCTTAGCCCAATCCATCAATCTGGGTTAGTCGATGTTGCATTAAAAGCATCTGGTTATAATGTGGTTTGTTTACCAGCAGATGATCGGGAAGCGGTCAATGTCGGTCTGAAATACGTCAATAACGATGCCTGTTATCCAGCAATTATTTCGATCGGTCAACTGGTTGAAGCGCTGGAAAGCGGTGAGTATGAACTCGATCATGTCAGTGTGATGATGACGCAAACAGGTGGTGGTTGTCGAGCAACGAACTATATTCCGCTCCTTAGAAAAGCCTTGAACGATGCTGGTTTTCCGCAAGTGCCTGTTGTTTCTGTCTCAATGGGGAACAAAGGGGTCGAATCTAATCCAGGGTTTAAGTTTACCTTGCCAATGTTGAAACGTGTCGCAGTCGCATTTTTATACGGGGATTTATTTGAACGGGTCGTTTACCGCACACGCCCTTATGAAACCGAAGTCGGGATGATCGATGCGCTCCATGATAAATGGCTAAAACAAATCGAAAAAAATGTCCGCAACGGTTCACTGACGTTATTCAATCGTAATATGAAAAAAATTATTAAAGAGTTTGATGAAGTGCCCTTGAATGAAATCAAGAAACCCAAAGTCGGTATCGTGGGTGAAATCTTAGTAAAATACTCACCGACTGCTAATAACGATATTGTCCGTTTATTAGAAGCAGAAGGGGCAGAAGCTGTCGTACCAGACATCGTTGGCTTTATGAATTACTCTTTATATAATCAAATTTGGAAATACGATAATATGGGCATGTCTAAACAAAGTAAAAACTTAGCTCAATTTGCAATCCGAATTATCGAATATGTTGAAAAACCGATGGATAAAGCCTTAAGAAGTTCCAAGCGATTTGAAGGATTGAGTTCTATCCACGAATTAGCTGAGGATGCCGGAAAGATCCTTTCAATTGGAAATCATACTGGTGAAGGCTGGTTCCTGACTGGTGAAATGATAGAACTATTAAAGTCAGATGTCAATAATATTGTCTGTATGCAGCCGTTCGGTTGTCTACCAAACCATGTTGTCGGTAAAGGTGTGACAAAGGAGTTACGTCGTCAATACCCTAAGGCGAATATTGCACCGATTGATTATGATCCTGGGGTATCATTAGTGAATCAATTAAATCGAATCCGTTTGATGATGGCGACAGCCAATAAAATGATGAATGAAGAAAACGTTCGTTCATAAAAGAATAGAGGGTGTGAAACAAAAGTACTTTTTACTTTTGTCCCACACCCTCTATTTTTTCTACGATTAGTCAATCTGAAAAGATAATTCAATCGAAACTTTTTCTTTCTTTTTGTGTGAAATTCGTTATAAAATAGACTTAATGACTAAAAAAATTTCTCATTTGAAGCATACCAAATTTTGACGTAAAGGCTTCCCTTTACTGAATTTTAGACTTTGTGGTTGTTTATGAGGTATATACCAGTTATAATGAAAGAGAATAAAAAGGAGGAAATAAGATGGTTTCGAGTTTACCAGTTTATATTCAAATCCACGATAAAATTAAAGATGATATTGAGCATGGTGTTTGGAAGATTGGAGACCGCCTTCCATCCGAACGTGAGTTGGCAATCCAGTTCAGTGTAAGTCGAATGACGTTGAGACAAGCGATTCAAACACTTGCTGACGAGGGGATTTTAGAACGTAAGATTGGCTCAGGAACTTACGTTGCCCGTAAAAAAGTCCAAGAAAAAATGACAGGTACCACCAGTTTTACGGATATCATGCTTTCACAAAATCGAGTACCTTCTAGTCGTACAATTTCTTATTATGTAGCGAAACCAAGTTCTAGCGAGATGGAAAAGTTGAACCTAAAAGAAAACGAGCAAATCGTTCGAATGGAGCGTGTTCGTTTTGCTGATGACCTGCCCATCTGCTTTGAAGTTGCTAGTGTACCGTATTCTTTAGTAGATCAATATAGTAAAGCCGAAATCACAAATTCTTTTTATAAAACGTTAGAAGAAAAAGGCGGCAATAAAATCGGTCACGCCAATCAAACAATCTCAGCAATGTTGGCATCGGAACAGATTGCTGATTATTTAAAAATCAAACGAGGAGATGCGATTCTTCGTTTACGTCAAATTTCTTATTTTGAAAATGGCACGCCGTTTGAGTATGTCAGAACCCAGTACGTAGGAAATCGCTTTGAATTTTACTTAGAAAAATAAACTAAAAAAAGAAAATGAACGCGTTAAACATACTCAGATCGAAGAGTTGTCAGCATTCATTTTCTTTTTTATTTAGTTAAATCTATTTTTTCATTAACCCAATAAATCAAGATACCGCCAACGGACATAGATAATACTTCACTAATTCCAACGGTTAGCCATGTATAGAAAAAGGGTAATTGATAAAAGTAAGTCAATTGTCCAGCTACTGTAAACATTGATAGTGAACAAATCATTGCAGTTAGAATAATTTTTTTGACGGGGCTTTTTAGCTGCTTGGTGGCATAATAAGATAAACATAAAACGACGAATGTCGATAAACTACCTATTATAACATCTACTAAACCCAATGGTGAAGCAAAGTTTGAAATAGCTACACCCAATGTAACGGCGCCAATATAACGCTTGTTAAAAATCGGTAAGTAATTGAACAACTCAGAAAGCCTAAGTTGAACAGCACCAAAACTAAAGGATGCTAAAAAAATAGTAACAACAACATACAGTGCTGTAATCAGCGCCATTTTTGTCAGGGACATGACAGACCAAGCTTTAGTCTGCGAATTTGGATTATTCATTTGGATTCTCCTTTGTAAAACAGTTTCTCTGTTTTAGTGATAACTATGACCAAAGGACGTGACAGAAAGAATGCTGCCAACTGAAGTGTCATAGTGTGAAAGCTAGCTCGTAAAGCTAGACAGTGTGAATGGCTTCACTGGATGTTATGTTATCGGAGATTGTGCTATTTGTAAAGTAAGGTGTGAAATATAAATGTTATTATTTTTCTAACCAACCACCATCGATTGTCATGACAGTTCCGTGAATATAGTCTGCCTGTTGACTTGCCAAAAATAATGTTAGCGAAGCAACTTCAGCAGGTTTAGCCCAGCGTCCAGCAGGAGTTTCATTAGCGACCCATTCGGCCATTTTACCATCTCCAGCAAAATCAGCCGCATTCATGGGTGTCTGGATCGCTCCAGGAGCAATTGCATTCGCACGGATGCCTTGTCTGATATAATCATGATCCAACTGCTTTGTATAGCCAATGATCGCATGTTTTGAGGCAGTATAAGCCGCGCCACCGCCGCCAGCTACCATGCCAGCAATCGAAGCCATGTTGATGATCACACCATGCTTTTGCATCAAAAGTTGTGGTAAAATTTGATTAGTGAGTAAAAAGGTTCCTTTTAAATTTACAGCTAAAACACGATCCCACAAGGCTTCTGTTGTTTTCAATGTAGGGGTGTAGTCATCTAGAATGCCCGCAGTGTTTAATAAAATATGAATACTGCCAAATGTGTCATTTACGCTTTCCACAGCAGCAACAATATCGTTGGGTTTGGTTACATCACCGATAAAAGCGACAAACTTTCCAGGATAATTTGTTGCTTGCTCAGACGTATTACGCAAGCCAATTTGATCAACATCCATACCAAACACATTTGCACCTTGTTCTACGAAAGCGATCGCTTGAGCTTGACCGATCCCGGAAGCCGCTCCTGTTACAAAAATTGTTTTACCTTGGTATTCATCGAAATGCATACTTGTACCTCTTTTCATAGTAATCAAAGAAAAGCTAGAGCGACTTATTTTAAGTGTTCTAGCTTTTTAGCAAAATTTTAGTCGGCGTGGACGATTTTCCAGTCTTCAGCCAAAACATCACAAGGTGTTGGAGAGAACATGCTGTATCCTTCGTCAGATGTTTTAATTAAAAAATAGGGAGTGACTTGGAGGAACGTGCCATCTGAGGTACCGATCTCGTCTCTAAGCTCAATGTACAATTCAAAACCACCCCAGCCCTCTCTGACCGCTTTTGCTCCTTTTTTAATATGTGGCAATATTTCTTCAAATGTCATCTACTTGCTCCTTTTTTATGATTGGCAGTTCATGATAAGAACACTCGCCTGTTTCAAACGTTACTTGTCCATTCACTAATTCAACGATTTTTGTCATAAATTCCTCAGATTTAGGTTCATCTACAAGACAGATAACATCAACATGTTCGCCGTAAACCGTGTCTTTTAGAGTATACGAGTTGTGTTCCATGAAATTTTGAACACTGCCTAAATTTGGATAACTGATCGTTAAACGGATCTCCTGTTGTAATTTTCCTTCGACTAAGCCAACAGCGCTCAATGCATGAGATACGGACTGACTATAAGCTCGAATCAAACCACCTGCGCCTAATTTCGTTCCACCAAAATAGCGGGTAACAACGGCTGCGACATTGATCAATTCTTGTTTTTTCAGTACTTCTAACATAGGAATACCAGCAGTTCCGCTAGGTTCACCATCATCACTACTACGTTGGATATCACTTTTTTCACCAATCACAAAAGCACTACAATTGTGATTGGCTTTCCAATGTTCTTTTTTCTTTTGAGCAATAAATTCCTTGGCTTCCTCTTCTGAATAAACTCGTTTGAGAGAACAGATAAAACGAGATTTTTTGATCTCAATTTCACTTTCTCCATCAGAGCGAATGGTAAAATAACTTTCAAGCATTTGCTCAGTCCTTTACTACATAATGCTTTAAGTATAAAAAAAATCAAGACGAGAAGCAACTGTTCT
Source organism: Enterococcus sp. 12C11_DIV0727 (assembly GCF_002148425.2). Taxonomy (NCBI): domain Bacteria; kingdom Bacillati; phylum Bacillota; class Bacilli; order Lactobacillales; family Enterococcaceae; genus Enterococcus; species Candidatus Enterococcus lemimoniae. The sequence goes on from NZ_CP147248.1 coordinate 3,493,901, forward strand.
CTTTAAAATACCTGAGAGAGCTTCATTTGCTTCTTGAAAATTTTATGAGATAATAATAAAAGGAATACTGTTTTTTTGGCAGAAATTATTTTTTCAACTAAAGGAGTGAATGATTTGGCAAAAGAGCGTCAAAAGAAATATGATAGCGTTACTCATTATTTAACAACTAATGGTGGATCACAAGTAACTCTAACGTTTACTCAGTTTGACGAGTTGCTTTTTCCTCATTCAGGACTTCCTAAGACAGCACGAACTGATATTGATTGGTGGGCCAATGATCATAAGCACCCTGAAAAAGGAGCTTACGGCTGGCTTAACGCAGGATATCAAGTGGTACAAGTCAATCTTGAAAAAGAATATGTGGTCTTTAATAAATTACTAAAATCAAATTGGTTATTTTGAACGAAAAAATAACGAGAACCCAAAAGCGGGAAGCGTTGACAAATATTTGGTTTATACGATATCATGAAGAATAGAAGACAAAGATCAGCTAGGTTATCATTAGAAAAAGGAGATGGATAGAATGGCTAAAAAAACAATTATGCTTGTATGTTCTGCAGGGATGAGCACAAGTTTGTTAGTAACAAAAATGCAAAAAGCTGCCGATGCACAAGGGCTGGATGCGGATATCTTTGCAGTTTCGGCTTCTGATGCGGATAACAATTTAGAAAGTAAGCCTGTAGATGTCTTATTATTAGGTCCACAAGTACGTTTTATGAAGGGTGACTTTGAGAAACGTTTAGAACCAAAAGGAATTCCTTTAGAAGTAATCAACATGGCAGATTATGGTATGATGAACGGGGAAAAGGTTTTACAACAAGCGTTGAGACTAATTGGAGACAATCAATAAAAAATCGGCGGTTGCTTTAATAGCAAGTTTATTTTAATTGAGCAAAACAAAACGTGTCGCGTTTTGTTTTGCTCTTTTTTTTTATTTTCTACACTGAGAGCTTCCCTTCAAAAAAAACAAAGCAAGAAATGCGTAGCTTAATAGTGGAGGGGATAAAAAATGCAAGAATTATGGGGAAGAAAAGTCTTGAAAAAAGAAATCAAGCATAGCGAACAAATTGACACAGCGAGTCTGACCTTACCGACGATGAAAGAACTAGCGGAAAATAAAATTCAATGTTTACGTTGTGGTCAGATTCAATTGAAATTTACCGTACAGTTAGTGAACCAGTGCTACTATTGTCCAGAATGCATCCAATTAGGTAGAGTAGATACTGGTCAGCAATTTTACCATTTACCAGAGCCTGATTCAGGCAAAAGAAAGGTTTCTTTTGCTTGGGAAGGTCAATTAACTATAGGACAACAGCAAGTTTCAGATGAATTAGTTGCTTCTGTAAAAAAAGCTGAATCTCGCATGATTTGGGCGGTTACAGGTGCTGGGAAAACGGAAATGTTGTTTAAAAGCATCCATTATTCTTTAGAATGTGGTTATCGAGTTGGAGTAGCTTCGCCTAGAGTGGACGTTTGTTTAGAGCTTTTCCCAAGAATACAAGCTGTTTTTCCAGATGAAGGGGCCCTGCTGCTTCATGGAAAGATGGAAGAGAGCTACCGTTATACTAAATTGCTGATATGTACAACACATCAATTACTGCGCTTTTATCAGGCTTTTGACGTATTGATCATTGATGAAGTAGATGCCTTTCCGTTTGTTGATAATCCACTACTACAATATGGAGTAAAGCAAGCAGTCAAGCCAAAAAGTTCACTGATCTATCTCACGGCAACTCCGACCGAAGCGTTAACTAAAAAAACAAATCAAAATGAATTAAAGACAAGTATTTTACCCGCTCGTTATCATAGAAGAGTGTTACCTGTTCCAAAAATGAAATGGTGTTATCGTTGGCACGAAAAAATCAAGCAAGGCGTCAGCCCTAAATCTTTTGAGAATACGATTCGTATGCTGATAAGTAAAAATGATGTCTTGATTTTTTGTCCCACTATTACATTGATGAATCAACTAGAAAAAGCTGTGGAAAAGAGTTTTCCAGAAACGCCACTCGCTTCTGTTCATTCGCAAGATTCACAACGGCTAGAAAAAGTTCTAAAGATGAGAAATAAGGAATATCGTATTCTGATGACGTCGACTATCTTAGAACGTGGTGTGACATTTGACGGTGTTTCTGTGATTGTTTTAGGTGCCAATCATACTGTTTTTGCAACATCTGCTCTGGTTCAGATTGCGGGTAGAGTTGATCGGAGAAAAGAATATACTGCAGGAGAAGTCTGGTTTTTACATGATGGCTGCACAAAAGCTATGAAAGAAGCAGTCAAGCAGATCAAAAAAATGAATACGCTAGGATTAGAGCGAGGCTTGATCGATGAAGTGTAATTACTGCAGTCAAGTGATCAATAGAAATCTAACGCTCGCCGAAATATTCTTACCTAAGAAAATTGTATCGGAGCAATTATGTTCTCGGTGTACCCAAAAATTTCAGTTACTGGAGTCAAAAGGGAACTGTCAAGGATGCCAGCGTCAAACCCAAAATACGTATTGTAGTGATTGCTTAAAATGGCAACAACTTTACCCACAGTATGATTTTCATCATGAAGCACTTTTTTCATATAATCAAGCGATGCAAGAATGGTTTGAAGAATATAAATTTAAAGGCAATTATAGACTTAGGTATAGTTTTGTTGCGCTGTTACAAACTTACTTTAGACAAAAGAAAAATTGGATAGTCATACCAATGCCAATTTCCAAAGAGCGTATGGCTGTCCGTGGGTTTAATCAAGTTGAAGGGTTACTTGAGGCAGCAGGAATCGCCTATCAGCCATATTTGGTCCGTTTTGCCGATGGTCTTTCTCAAGTGACGAAAACTAGAAGTGAACGACTCCAGTTAGTTCAACCTTTTGAGCTGACCAAAGAAGGGCAAAAAGCAGTCTCAAATAAAAGCGTTCTTTTGGTCGATGATATCTATACAACGGGGCGGACGATTTTTCATGGAGCACAAGTTATTTTAGAAAATCACCCGGCTAAACTGTATACGTTTTCTCTTGCGAGATAGCAGAATAAATAAAATGAAAAATCGTCCGCAATTTTGTTGGCAAAAGTACTATAATTCGTTATAATAGAATTAAGAAGAAGGATAACAGAGTGGTCCTTTTATTCCTTCTTTAGTGGCAGATGAAAGGGGTAATCGTTATGTTTAGATATAATGTGCGTGGAGAAAACATCGAAGTTACTGAAGCAATCCGAGACTATGTAGAGAAAAAAGTTGGTAAACTAGAACGTTATTTCAGTGATTCACCAGAAGCAACCGTTCATGTAAACTTAAAAGTCTACACTGAAAAAACAGCAAAAGTCGAGGTTACTATTCCTCTACCTTATTTAGTATTACGTGCTGAAGAAACATCACCTGATTTATATGCAAGTGTTGATTTAGTTGTAGATAAATTAGAACGACAAATTCGTAAATTCAAAACAAAAATCAACCGTAAATCTCGTGAAACAGGGATGAATACTGCTAAAGCAGCTATTTTCTTAAATGGTGAAGAAACACCAGATGAAACGCCAGAATTAGACATTGTTCGTACAAAACGTCTTTCACTAAAACCAATGGACAGTGAAGAAGCTGTTTTACAAATGAACATGTTAGGACATAACTTTTTTATCTTTGAAGATTCAGAAACAAATGGAACAAGCATTGTTTACCGCCGTAAAGATGGTAAATATGGTTTGATTGAAACAGACTAAACAAAAATAGGAACGTAAATTTCCTTGATTTGGCTTTAAACTATCTGATTCATTAGAAGATAGAGCGTTTTGAAGAATAGAAAGATCAAGTGGATTTTACTTCTAGATATTCGATATTTAAGAGACTGTAGCAAGACGGCACACGTTTTGCCGCAGTCTTTTTTCTTTGTTTTACGTGCGTATACATAAAAAATAATATAATATATTGTTAATATTAAGAGAAGTTATTTCCTTTCTTGGCAACTAATGATAAAATGGAAAGGATGATTGTGCATTTAGTGCAAAAAATAAATAGAGTTTATTGAAAGGAACACTTAAAAACATGGCTAATTTTTTGAAAAAGATGATTGAAAATGATAAAAAGGAACTAAAACGCTTGGATGGTATTGCCAATCAAGTAGAAACTCACGCTTCAGCAATTGCTGCATTAAGCGATGAAGAATTAAAAGCAAAAACAGACGAATTCAAATCGCGTTATCAAAAAGGGGAAACACTAGATCAATTATTGCCAGAAGCATTTGCGGTCGTTCGTGAAGCAGCTAAACGTGTTCTAGGTTTATATCCGTACCATGTTCAATTAATGGGTGGTATTGTCTTGCATGATGGGAATATCCCTGAAATGAGAACAGGGGAAGGGAAAACCTTGACTGCCACAATGCCGGTTTACTTGAACGCATTGACAGGTGAAGGAGTTCATGTTGTAACCGTCAATGAGTATTTAGCAACTCGTGACTCAGATGAGATGGGTGAGTTGTACAATTTCTTAGGTCTGACAGTGGGTCTAAATATCAACTCAAAAACATCAGAAGAAAAACGCGATGCTTATAACTGTGATATTACTTATAGTACAAATAACGAACTAGGCTTTGATTATTTACGTGATAACATGGTTGTTTACCGCAATCAAATGGTACAACGTCCGTTAAATTATGCTATCGTAGATGAGGTCGATTCAATCCTGATCGATGAAGCACGGACACCCTTGATCATTTCTGGTCAAGCTGAAAAATCAACAGCTCTTTATACGCGTACAGATAATTTTGTGAAACGATTAAAAGAAGAAGAAGATTATAAAATCGATGTTCAGTCTAAAACAATTAGTTTAACTGAAGCTGGTATTGAAAAAGCAGAAGAAAATTTTGGTTTAGAAAACCTGTATGATATCGAAAATACAGCGTTAACGCATCATATGGACCAAGCGTTACGTGCAAACTTTATCATGTTACGTGACATTGATTACGTGGTTCAAGAAGGCAAAGTTCTGATTGTTGACCAATTTACAGGTCGTATTATGGACGGTCGTCGTTATTCAGATGGTTTACACCAAGCAATCGAAGCTAAAGAAGGCGTAGAGATTGAAGACGAAACAAAAACTATGGCGACAATCACATTCCAAAACTATTTCCGTATGTATAAGAAACTAGCTGGGATGACTGGTACCGCCAAAACGGAAGAAGAAGAATTCCGTGAAATCTATAATATTCAAGTGTTCCAAATCCCAACAAACCGTCCAATCATTCGTGATGACCGTGCAGATTTACTTTACCCAACATTACAAAGTAAATTTAAAGCGGTAGTTCAAGATATCAAAGAACGTTACCATAATGGACAACCTGTCTTAGTTGGTACGGTTGCTGTTGAAACTTCTGAGTTATTATCAGAATTATTGAATCAAGAAAAAGTACCGCACGAAGTATTGAATGCGAAAAATCACTTTAAAGAAGCGGAAATCATCATGAATGCTGGTCAAAAAGGAGCGGTTACGATTGCTACCAATATGGCTGGTCGTGGTACCGATATTAAATTAGGCCTTGGCGTGATCGAACTTGGTGGTTTAGCCGTGATTGGTACTGAGCGTCATGAGTCTCGCCGTATTGATAATCAATTACGTGGACGTGCAGGTCGTCAAGGAGATCCTGGGGTTTCTCAATTCTATCTATCACTTGAAGATGACTTGATGAAGCGTTTTGGTTCAGAGCGTATCAAAGCGTTCTTAGATCGTATGAATATTGAAGAATCAGATGCAGTAATCCAAAGTAAAATGTTAAGCAAACAAGTGGAATCTGCTCAAAAACGTGTTGAAGGTAATAACTATGATACACGTAAAAATGTCTTGCAGTACGATGATGTCATGCGTGAACAGCGTGAAGTAATTTACGCTCAACGTCAAGAAGTTATCATGGAAGATAAAGAGTTGACTGAAACATTATTAAATATGGTAAAACGTACGATTACTCGTGTTGTTGATAGCCATACACAATTAGAAAAAGAAAACTGGAACCTTGACGGCATCGTAGATTTTGCTGCATCAACCTTAGTTCATGAAGATTCTATTGCAAAATCAGATATCGAAGGTAAGACACCAGAAGAAATCAAAGAATATTTAGTTAAACGTGCTCAAGAAGTCTATGACATCAAAGTAGAACAACTAAACGGACCAGAACAAATCTTGGAATTCCAAAAAGTTGTTATCCTACGCGTTGTCGATACAAAATGGACAGATCATATCGATGCAATGGATCAATTACGTCAATCAGTTGGCTTACGAGCTTACGGACAAAATAATCCATTAGTCGAATATCAAACAGAAGGCTACAATATGTTTGAAGAAATGATTGGAGCCATCGAATTTGAAGTGACACGCTTATTCATGAAATCAGAAATTCGTCAAAATGTTCAACGTGAACAAGTGGCACAAGGTGAAGCAGTTCATCAATCCGATGAAGAAGAGCCTCAAAGCAATACAAGTGCTAAAAAGAAACCAATCCACGTTGATGAAAAAATTGGCCGTAACGACCCTTGTCCATGTGGCAGTGGGAAGAAATACAAAAATTGTCACGGTAAAGGATTGTAACAATTAAAGAAGGTGAGGCATTCGCCTCGCCTTCGTTTGTGTAATAAAGTATTGAAAATGGAAGGAAGAAAATATCATGGAAAATGCTGAAATCCGAACTCTTTTAGATGAAATGAATCAGTCAATTACAAGCTTCAGGGGGTCTCTTTGACTTAGATCAGCTAGAAGAAGACATTGCAGAAGCAGAAAACAGAATGGCCGAGCCGGGTTTTTGGGATGATTCAGTGACGGCTCAACAATTGATCAATGAAACCAATTCGTATAAAGAAAAATATCAGCAATTCCATCAGTTTGCGGATGAATTGGAAGAATTAGAAATCATGAGTGAGATGCAGCAAGAAGAATATGACGCTGAAACTCAAATAGAACTGGAAGAACGCTTGTTAGCACTGAAAGAAAAGTTAAGTATTTACGAGCTATCGCTATTGTTAAACGAGCCTTATGACAAAAATAATGTTATCATGGAACTGCATCCTGGAGCTGGCGGAACAGAGTCACAAGATTGGGGCAGCATGTTGCTTCGAATGTACACTCGCTGGGCTGAAAGTCATGGATTTCAAGTTGAAACATTGGATTACCAATCTGGAGACGAAGCAGGCATTAAAAGTGTTACGCTCTTAATTAAAGGATACAATGCTTATGGCTATTTAAAGTCTGAAAAAGGAGTTCATCGTTTAGTCCGAATCTCACCGTTTGATTCAGCTAAACGTCGTCATACTTCTTTTTGTTCCGTTGATATCATGCCTGAATTAGATGAGAATGTTGAGATCGATATCAATACCGATGATTTAAAAGTAGATACGTATCGTGCTAGCGGAGCTGGTGGACAACATATCAATAAAACTGAATCAGCAGTCCGAATCACTCATATCCCAACAGGAACAGTAGTTGCAAGCCAAGCGCAACGTTCGCAACTAAAAAACCGTGAACAAGCAATGGGGATGTTGAAAGCAAAACTTTATCAATTAGAAATGGATAAAAAAGCACAAGAAGCAGCTTCACTACGTGGTGAACAACTGGAAATCGGCTGGGGTTCACAAATTCGTTCTTATGTTTTCCATCCGTACTCAATGGTTAAAGATCATCGGACGAATTACGAAACGGGAAATGTGCAGGCGGTAATGGATGGAGAGTTGGATGGTTTTATCGATGCATACTTAAAGCAGAAATTAAATTGATCAATTCACAGAAATGAAACAAAATTGTAAACTGTTGAAAGAGCCTTGAAACAAAGTCATGTTATAATGATTGATAGTCTAGAAAACAGAGATGGAGAGAATACGCCATGATTGAAATGAAAGATGTAATGAAGAAATATTCGAATGGTACAACGGCTATCCGAAATATTTCAGTAGAAATAAAACAAGGTGAATTCGTTTATGTTGTTGGCCCTTCTGGTGCCGGAAAATCAACGTTCATCAAACTAATGTACCGTGAAGAAAAAGCAACAAAAGGACGTTTGAAGGTTGCCAGTCATGATTTGATGAAAATAAAAAATTCGGAAGTCCCTTACCTTAGAAGAGAAATTGGTATCGTCTTTCAAGATTACAAATTATTGACGAAAAAAACCGTCTATGAAAACGTTGCGTATGCTATGCAGGTTGTTGGACGTAAGCCAAGAGATATCAAGAAACGAGTGATGGAAGTTCTTGATTTAGTTGGTTTAAAACATAAAGTCAGAGTCTTTCCAAGTGAATTATCTGGTGGAGAACAACAACGTGTTTCAATTGCTCGTGCAATTGTAAATACACCGAAAGTTCTAATTGCCGATGAACCAACAGGAAACCTTGATCCAGAAAACTCATGGGAAATCATGAAATTGTTGGACCGGATCAATGCTCAAGGAACAACTGTTGTAATGGCAACACATAACAGTACGATTGTAAACACGATCCGTCATCGCGTAATCGCCATTGAAAATGGCCGAATTATTCGAGACCAAGCGGAAGGAGACTATGGCTACGATGATTAGAACGTTCTTTTCTCACGTCCTAGAAAGTATCAAAAGTTTAAAACGTAATGGGTGGATGACGATTGCTTCTGCCAGTGCCGTTACGATTACTTTAGTCCTTGTTGGGATTTTTATGGCAGTAATTTTCAATGCTACAAAATTAGCAAAAGATATCGAAGAAAACGTAACTGTTTCTGTATTCGTTGATATTGGTACAACACCAGACGAAATGCAAAAACTAGAAAAAGAATTGAATAAGATCGATAATGTTGAGACTATTTCTTATTCAAACAAAGATAAACAATTGGAGAAAATCCAAAAACAAATGGGTGAAGCGTGGAACCTCTTTGAAGGCGACAGCAATCCATTGTATGACGTTTATTATGTAAGTGCAAAAGAACCTTCAGATACAAAGAAAATCTCAGAAAAAGCGGCAAAACTACCGAATGTCTTTAAAGCGGATTACGGCGGCGTTTCTTCAGATAAGATTTTTAGTATTGCAGGAAAAGTTAGAACTTGGGGATTAGGTGCTGCAATTTTATTATTATTTGTAGCAGTATTCTTAATTTCTAATACGATTCGTATCACGATTCTCTCACGCCAAAGAGAAATTCAAATCATGCGTTTAGTTGGTGCTAAAAACGGCTATATTCGTTGGCCTTTCTTTATTGAAGGAGCTTGGATTGGCTTGATTGGAGCGATTATTCCAATCTTAGTCTTAACATTTGGGTATCAACAGTTCTATACCTTGTTTAACCCGCAATTGTTGAGTTCAAATTACTCATTACTAAAACCTGAGTCATTTGTTTGGCAAATAGATATTTTGATGATCGTGATTGGAATGACAATTGGGTCTTTAGGGTCAATCATTTCAATGCGTCGTTTCTTAAAAATTTAAAACTCGAAAGCAGACAATTTTGTCTGCTTTTTCTTTACTTATTTTCTTAAGTTGGTTATGCTTTACTAGGGATATATGTAAAAGTGATTGGGGTGGATACATGAAATTTTTATATGATAATTTATTTGTTATTATTTTTATTGCGAACATGCTATTATCGTTAGTCATTGTTTTTAGGGAAAGGAAACAAACAGCACAAACCTGGTCATGGTTGCTTGTACTAATGTTTATTCCAGTCTTAGGCTTTATCCTTTATATTTTCTTAGGACGTGGAATTTCAAAAGATAAGATTTTTGATATGAAGATGCAAGCGAAAATTGGGATGAATGCTGAAATAGAATCGGAGAAACAAGCGTTATTAAGAGGCTTATTTCCACATCCACCAACAGGAGAAGTTGACTCAAAGCAATTGATTTATATGCTGACTTTATTTGAAAGTTCCTTATACACAACCAATAATGAGGTTCGTTTATATACAGATGGAAGAGAAAAATTTGATGGACTGATCGAAGATATCCGTCAAGCAACGGATCATGTGCATATGGAATACTACATTTACCGTGGTGATACACTAGGCAAAGAGATTAGACAGGAATTAATTGATGCAGTAAAACGAGGCGTAAAAGTCCGATTGCTTTTAGATGCTTGGGGTTCAACACAAGTCAATATGAAATTTTTTGAAGAACTAAAAAAGCTTGGCGGAGAAATTGCCTTTTTCTTTCCATTGTTTGTGCCGTATCTAAATCCTAGAATCAACTATCGCAATCATCGGAAAATCGTCGTAATTGATGGTAAAATCGGCTATACTGGCGGATTTAATGTCGGAAATGAGTATTTAGGTGAGGTTGAAAAATTTGGTTATTGGCGAGACAATCATTTACGGATTCATGGAGAAGCTGTTTACAGTTTACAAAATCGTTTTTTGATGGATTGGAATTCACAACATAGACAAGAGTTAAGCTATGATGATGCCTATTTTCCACCAATTTATTCTGATGGAAAAAAAGCAGTTCAAGTGGTAACTAGCGGACCCGATTCAGAACATGAGCAGATCAAAATGACTTACCTTAAGATGATTTCAATCGCTAAAAAGGAAATTCTGATTCAAACGCCCTATTATATACCAGATGCATCGATCCATGAAGCATTAAAATTAGCCCTGTTATCTGGTGTTAAAGTCCGTATACAAATACCAAACAAACCAGATCATATGTTAGTTTATTGGGCAACCTATTCATTTTCAGCTGAATTACTAGAATATGGAGCAATTATTGAAACCTATGAGCAAGGATTTATTCACGCTAAAACGATGATTATTGATGGTGGGATTGTGTCAGTTGGCTCAGCTAATATTGATGTTCGTTCATTCCGCTTAGATTTTGAAGTGAATACGATTATTTATGATCAAGAATTTTCAAAAGAAGTTAGGGACGCTTTCTGGGAAGATTCTAAAGTATCGAAGCTCTTAACAGAAGAAATATACCGTAATCGTGGCTTAATTATTAAACTAAAAGAAGGACTGGCTCGTCTAATTTCACCATTATTATGATGCGTTTGGAAGGCGGCTGAGACAGAAACGATTAAATGGATTTAAGGTGTGAGACAAAAGTGATTTTTACTTTTATCCACATCTTTTTTTGTTTTTCAGAATAAGTATTTATGTTATTTTATTCTAAAAAAAGGCTGAGTTCAACAACTTATAATTTTCAACTGAAACAGTTAATGTTAAAATGAATTGATTGAATTGAGTTTGGAGGATTAACAGATAAATGAAAAAGAAAATGCTATTATTTTTTAGTCTAATTGGAATATTAACATTGTCAGGTTGTACGAAGTGGATTGATCGAGGTGAATCGATCACAGCAGTTGGCTCGTCAGCCTTACAACCTTTAGTTGAAACAGCTGCAGAAGAATTTCAAAATCAAAATCCAGGACGTTTTGTTAATGTCCAAGGTGGCGGGAGCGGTACCGGGTTAAGTCAGGTTCAATCTGGAGCCGTGGATATTGGAAATTCAGATTTATTTGCAGAAGAGAAAAAAGGAATTGACGCTGCTAAACTGACTGATCACAAAGTAGCCGTGGTTGGAATTACACCGATTGTTAACAAAAATATTGGAGTATCGGATATTTCATTAGAAAATCTTAGAAAAATCTTTTTAGGTGAAATCAACAACTGGAAAGAAGTTGGCGGGAAAGATATTCCTATTGTTATGCTGAATCGGGCTGCGGGTAGTGGTACTCGTGCAACGTTTGAAAGATGGGTCTTGGACGGAAAAACTGCGATCCAAGCTCAAGAACAAGATTCTAGTGGGATGGTTCGCTCGATTGTTGCAGATACACCGGGAGCAATCAGCTATACAGCTTTTTCTTATGTGAACGATGAAGTCAACACTTTAAGTATTGATGGTGTAAAACCAACGGAGGAGAATGTAATCACCAATAAGTGGACGATTTGGTCTTATGAACATATGTATACATTAGGTAGACCAAAACAATTAACAGAAGAGTTTCTCGCGTTTATGTTATCAGATGATGTACAAGAAAAAATTATTGGACAATTAGGCTATATTCCAGTTTCAAAAATGAAAGTAGAGCGTGATTGGCAAGGAAATCTTATCAACTAATCACCTTTACACAAAATTTACAAACTTAACATAAGATTTACATGTTATTAAACGCAAATTTATGTAGGAAAGTTACACTGGATTTATTGTGATAGGAGTTGCATTCATGGGAACTTATCTAGCTTCACGAGCTAGCTTCTCGAAAAAAAGATAAAAAATGAGTGAGGTAAAGAACACCTCAATCATTTTTTCCTATTTTTCTGTCGAAGCTGAACGAGCTCGTTATGCATTTATGGTTATCTAGCTTCACGAGCTAACTTCTCGGGAAAAAGATAAAAATAGATTGTGTCAAAAAGCGCCACATTCGATTTTTACTATTTTCCAGTGGGAGTTGAACGAGCTCGTTACGCTTTTAAAATAAGGAGGAATTTTCTTGGAAGATGTGCAGAAAACATTGTTAACGAAATCAAAGCGCGCAAAAATGGAACAGCGGGGGAAATTTATTAGTTTTCTGTGTATTGCTTTGATTGTTTTAGTTGTTCTATCGATCTTTTATTTTGTCGCAAGTAAGGGTTTAGCGACTTTTTTTACAAATAAAATTAAAGTTTCTGACTTTTTATTCGGTACAAATTGGAATCCAAGTGAAACTGGAACTGACGGTAAGCCTATGGTAGGTGCGTTACCGATGATTGCAGGTTCTTTTATTGTGACGTTTATGTCTGCAATTATTGCAACACCATTTGCAATTGGTGCTGCAGTGTTTATGACAGAAATTTCTCCTAAGAAAGGCTCAAAAATTTTACAACCAGTTATTGAGTTATTAGTTGGGATTCCATCTGTTGTTTATGGTTTTATTGGTTTGTCTGTGATCGTCCCTTTTATTCGCTCGATTTTCGGTGGTACAGGGTTTGGGATTTTAGCTGGGACGTTTGTCTTGTTTGTAATGATTTTACCAACGGTAACTACAATGACAGTCGATGCCTTAAAATCAGTACCTCGTCATTATCGTGAAGCCTCTTTAGCTTTGGGGGCAACACGTTGGCAAACAATCTATAAAGTCGTTTTACGAGCAGCGGTACCAGGAATTTTAACTGCTGTCGTTTTTGGGATGGCACGTGCTTTCGGTGAAGCGTTGGCGATTCAAATGGTTATCGGTAATGCAGCGATCATGCCATCAAGTTTAACAACACCAGCATCTACTTTAACCAGTATTTTGACAATGGGGATTGGGAATACGATTATGGGAACAGTAGAAAACAATGTACTGTGGTCATTGGCTTTGATCCTGTTGTTAATGTCATTATTCTTTAATATTATTATTCGAATTATTGGTAGGAAAGGGGCCTTGAAATAATGAATGCAAAAAAGGCAGATAAATTTGCAACTGGCGTCTTGTATGCTGTTTCAGGAATTATTGTTTTGATTCTAGCAGCGTTACTACTGTACATTTTAATTCGTGGTATTCCTCATATTTCTTGGGACTTTTTAACGAAACCTTCTAAAGCATATCAAGCAGGTGGTGGAATCGGAATTCAATTATTCAACTCCTTATACTTGTTACTGATCACAATGCTGATCAGCTTTCCAATTTCGTTAGGTGCGGGTATCTATTTATCTGAATATGCAAAGAAAAATTGGGTAACAGACGTGATTCGGACATCAATCGAAATTTTAAGTTCGCTTCCTTCTGTTGTAGTTGGTTTGTTTGGCTTCTTGATTTTTGTAGTTCAAATGGGCTATGGTTTTTCTATTATTTCTGGCGCATTAGCTCTAACCTTTTTCAACTTACCATTATTAACTAGGAATGTGGAAGAATCATTAAAAGCAGTCCACTATACACAACGTGAAGCGGGATTATCGTTAGGGTTATCTCGCTGGGAAACGGTTATGAAAGTAGTCGTTCCAGAAGCGTTACCAGGGATTTTAACAGGAGTGATCTTAAGCTCAGGAAGAATTTTTGGTGAGGCGGCAGCGTTGATCTATACTGCAGGGCAAAGTGCACCAGCACTTGATTTTAGCAATTGGAATCCCTTAAGTGTATCAAGTCCAATCAGTATTTTCCGTCAAGCAGAAACACTAGCCGTTCATATTTGGAAAATCAACACAGAAGGCACAATGCCTGATGGCGCAGCTGTTTCTGCAGGTGCTTCGGCTGTTCTGATTTTAGTCGTTTTACTATTTAATTTCGGCGCACGTTTTATCGGAAACAGATTATATAAAAGAATGACATCAGCCTAATGTTAGGGGAATCAGAATGAAAGAATATAATTTAAATGACACCAATATTATTAAATTGCCAGAACCAATTGCTTTGCATACCGATGATTTACATGTGTGGTATGGTGATAACGAAGCGATCAAAGGGGTCGACTTAGAGTTTGAAAAAAATAAAATCACCGCGTTGATCGGACCATCTGGCTGTGGTAAATCGACGTATCTACGTTCGTTAAATCGAATGAATGATGGTATCGCTAATACTCGGGTAACGGGAAATATCATGTATAAAGGTGTGAATGTCAACACGAAAGAGGTTGATGTGTATGAAATGCGGAAACGGATCGGTATGGTATTTCAACGTCCCAATCCATTTAGCAAATCAATTTATGAAAACATTACCTTTGCATTAAAACAACATGGTGAAAAAAATAAGAAAAAACTAGATGAGATTGTCGAAACTAGTTTAAAACAAGCTGCACTTTGGGAGCAGGTCAAAGATAACTTAGATAAAAGTGCGTTAGCTTTGTCAGGTGGTCAACAACAACGTCTGTGTATTGCCAGAGCAATTGCGATGAAACCTGATATTTTACTTTTAGATGAACCTGCTAGTGCACTAGATCCGATTTCAACCGGTAAAGTAGAAGAAACATTAGTGAATTTGAAAGATGATTACACAATCATCATAGTGACGCATAATATGCAACAAGCTGCCCGTATCAGTGACTATACTGCCTTTTTCTATTTAGGCAAAGTTATTGAGTACGATGAAACTAGAAAAATCTTTACACGACCAAAAATTCAAGCAACAGAAGACTACGTTTCTGGACATTTTGGTTAGGAGGAGCATGATGACAAAAGAGATTATTTCATCAAAAGATCTGCATTTATATTATGGTAAAAAAGAAGCCTTGAAGGGGATCGACTTGAGCATCAATCAAGGGGAGATTACTGCTATGATTGGACCGTCCGGTTGTGGTAAATCGACCTATCTACGTTCATTGAATCGTATGAATGATTTGATTCCAGGCGTGACGATCACCGGTAGCGTTGTGTATAAAGGCAAAGATATCTATGGTCCTAAAACAGATATCGTAGATTTACGGAAAGAAATCGGCATGGTTTTTCAACAACCTAATCCCTTTCCTTTTTCAATTTATGAAAATGTCATCTACGGTTTACGTTTAAAAGGAGAAAAGGATAAACAAGTCTTAGATGAAGCCGTAGAAAATAGCTTAAAGGCAGCCTCAGTTTGGGATGATGTGAAAGATAAACTGCATAAAAGTGCATTATCTTTATCAGGTGGTCAACAACAACGCGTCTGTATCGCTCGTGTTTTAGCAGTTGATCCTGAGATCATTTTATTAGATGAGCCGACTAGTGCTTTGGATCCTGTTTCAAGTGGTAAAATCGAGAATATGCTTTTAACGCTAAAAGAAAAATATACGATGATCATGGTGACGCATAATATGTCACAAGCTTCGAGAATTTCTGATAAAACGGCTTTCTTTTTACAAGGAGAGTTGATAGAATTTAATGATACAAAGAAAATATTCTTAAACCCTAAAGAAAAACAAACAGAAGACTATATTTCTGGAAAATTTGGTTAAAAAAAAGGAGGAACACACATGTTGCGCAGTCAATTTGAAGAAGAACTATTAAATCTTCATAATCAATTTTATGAGATGGGGATGATGGTAAGTAATGTCGTTCATAAATCTGTTCGAGCTTACATTAACCACGATAAAAAAATTGCCAATGAAGTCATCGATTATGATGTAGAAATCAATGATATGGAAGTAAAATTAGAAAAGAAAAGCTTTGAAATGATTGCTTTACAACAACCTGTCACAACGGATCTAAGAATGATCATCACCGTTATGAAAGCCAGTTCCGACTTAGAGAGAATGGCAGATCACGCTGTATCGATCGCTAAATCAACGATTCGATTAAAGGGAGAAACGAGAATTCCTGAAATCGAGAAAGAAATTTCAGATATGTCTGATTACGTGAAGAAAATGGTTGATAACGTATTGATTGCTTATGTCAAAACGGACCAAAAAGATGCACGAATGATCGCTAAAATGGATGCCCGCGTAAATGAATATTTTGATAGTATCTATAGCCATTCGATTAAAGCGATGCAAGCAAATCCAGAAACTGTAATCAGTGGAACGGATTACCTCCATGTTGCTACGTATCTAGAACGTATCGGTGATTATGTGACGAATATTTGTGAATGGATCGTTTACTTGGCAACGGGTAAAATTACTGAGTTAAATAGCAATCATGATGAATAAAGTAATAAAAGAGGTTGGGACAGGAGTGTTTAACCCCGAGAAATAAGCTGAAATTCACGAAAATTGCTCTTCAAATTTTTGTGAATTTCAGCTTATTTCCGAAGGGGTTGCTTCTGCTCCCACCGTTTATTCGCATTTAGGGTGTGAAACAAAAGTGCTTTTTACTTTTGTCCCACACCCTTTTTATTTTCATCTCAGAAAGGATTTATTAATGTAAAAAATATTTTTAAACATAA
Organism: Enterococcus sp. 12C11_DIV0727; assembly: GCF_002148425.2. Lineage (NCBI taxonomy): Bacteria > Bacillati > Bacillota > Bacilli > Lactobacillales > Enterococcaceae > Enterococcus > Candidatus Enterococcus lemimoniae. Next base: position 3,510,621 of record NZ_CP147248.1, read on the forward strand.
TTTCATTAACGTTTTTACATTTGTTCTGACCTCGTGTATTATACAATTATATTGGAAAGCGTTAACCATTATAACTAAAATTTTTGGGCGAGTTAATTTGGAAGAAACGAATGTAGTTGTTGGTAAAATGAACCGACCGACCTTAGCTGAGCAAAGGAAGCAATGGTTCAAGGAATTTATGAAACCGTTTTTGGTCGTTGTGGTGATTTAAATCACGATGTATATGATTCGTAATAACTTTAAAGCAGCACAGCCATTATTAAAAAGTCAATTAGGTCTTACAACGACCGATCTAGGTTATATTGGTTTTGTCTTTTCGATTGTCTATGGGTTTGGTAAATTTATTGTTGGTTATATTGTAGATGGCAAAAATACGAAGAAAATTTTGTCTATTTTGTTATTATTATCTTCGATCACTGTTTTATGTATGGGGATCCTTTTTACCATGAATAATGTTCCGATGGGATGGATCGTTGTTTTATGGTCATTGAATGGCTTGTTCCAATGTGTAGGTGGGCCAAGTTGTGCTTCAGTGATCACACAATGGACAACAAGAAGTAATCGCGGTCGCTAAATTGGGTTATGGAATGCCTCACATAATATTGGCGGAGGTTTTGCTGGGATTTTTGCAGTTTGGTGTGCAACAACATTCTTTAAAGGACAAGTTGCCGGAATGTTCATTATTCCAGCGATCGTAGAAGCTGTGGTGGCAATCGGCACATTTTTCATCGGTAAAAATAGACCAGAAGATCTGGGCTGGAATTCAAGTGAGGAAATCTTTGATGAACCGGTTGAAAAAGCAAATGTAGATGCAGAAAATTTAACAAAATGGGAGATTTTCAAAAAGTATCTTTTAACCAATCCGTATATTTGGGTTTTATGTGTGGCCAATGTGTTTGTTTATATCGTCCGAATCGGGATCGATAACTGGGCACCATTATATGTAACCGAACATTTGAACTTCTCACAAGAAGCTGCGGCACAAACGATTTTCTATTTTGAAATGGGTGCCTTGATTGGATGTTTAGCTTGGGGATACATTTCAGATTTATTAAAAGGTCGTCCAGCTTTAGTTGCTACTGTCAGCACAATTTTATTACCGATCGGAATTATTGGGTATCAATTAGGAACAACAGAATTTGTGATCAATGCTTCATTATTTATGTTGGGGATGATGGTCTTTGGTCCTCAGTTATTGATCAATTTATCGATGTTAGGCTTTGTGCCTAAAAAAGCAACGGTTGTTTCAGGTGGACTATTGGGCGCCTTTGCGTATCTCTTTGGTGATTCAATGGCTAAAATTCTTTTAGCTAAAATTTCTGATCCTTCTAAAGATGGCGTGAATTTCTTTGGACATGTTTTACATGGTTGGAATGATACATTTATCATCTTTTATATTTCAATAGTGATCATCGCCATTCTATTAGGGATCGTAGCATTGGCAGAAGAACGAAGAAGAAAACAAGTAAAGGCATAAAGGTGGAATAGACAAATGAATATACAAATTACAAATTTTAGAGATCTAGGTGGCATCAAGAACAAAGCAGGTAAAGTCGTCAAAGCGAATAAATTACTACGCTCAGGTCATTTAGTCAATTTAGATCAAGCGACGCAAACAGCTTTAGTTGATCAGTTCAATCTAACAAGAATCATTGATTTTAGGCGTGGTTTTGAAATCAGTGAATCACCAGATACGCCAATTGAAGATGTGGAATATGTCAATTTGGACCTACTTGGAAAAATGAATGCTAAAAATTCTAGCTTAGCTGACTTTGCCAAGTTAAAGTCAATTGAAGCTGTTGATAAACATATGTTAGGTGTTTACGAAGACTTAATTTTGAACTCAGGTGCTCAAGAAGGGTTTACAGAATTCATGGAGTATATTTTAGCAAATAAAGCAGGATCAACGATTTTCCACTGTTTTGCTGGTAAAGATCGGACAGGCTATGCTTCAGCCTTGTTACTTTTATTATTAGATGTTGAAAAAGAAGAAATCTATAAAGATTTTTTGATTACAAATACAGAAAGAAAACAAGCGAACGATGAGTTGATTCAACAGTTTAGAAAACAGGGATTTGGTGAGGAACAACTAGAATCATTAGCTACGGCACTTTATGTTAAAGAAGACTATTTAAATCATGCCTTCAATTTGATCGAGAAAAATTTTGGGACAGCAGAAAAATATGCTGCTGAATGTTTGAACTTTGATCAGGAAAAATTAATGGAACTAAGAAGAATCTATCTAGCTGACTAAAAAGAGTGATTTGTCTTCCTTGTTTGTTCTTGCTATAATGGGCTTAAATAATTAGGAACGGACAATGAGTATGGATAAAGAAAAACAACAGCTTAGTATCGAAGTCGCAAGACTCTATTATCAATCTTCACTTAGTCAGCAAGAAATAGCTGAAAAACTAAATGTTTCACGTCCAACGATTTCGCGACTTTTAAATTATGCAAAAGAAAAAGGGTATGTTCAAATCACAATTTTCGATCCTTTTTCCGATTTATTTGAAATTGAAAAGAAGCTAAAAGAAAAATATGGTTTAGCAGAAGTTCATGTCGCTTTTTCACCAGATCCAAACTACAATTCTATTTCAGAATATCTAACTTCATATGCTGCTGAATATCTTGAAGATACCATTAAAAGTGGCGATATCGTTGGCGTCAGTTGGGGCACAACGATGCATAAGACTGTCACAAAGATGGATCGTCTGGATGTTAAAGGGGTCGAGGTCGTCCAGCTAAAAGGCGGTATTGCGTATTTTGATGTTAATAATTATGCATTTGAGACAATCACGCTACTAGCTGAACTTTTAAATACAAAAGCCCGGACTTTTCCTTTACCGGTTATTTTAGATAGTAAAGAAGCCAAAGATTTGGTCGTAGTCGATCGCCATATCAGTAAAGCCATCGAGTTGGGGAGACAGGCAAACATTGCAGTATTTACTGTTGGGACCATACAAAGCGAATCATTGCATTTCCGGTTAGGTTATTTTACCGAACAGGAAGAAAAATCCCTCAAAGCCAACGCAGTCGGCGATATCTGTTCTAGATTCTTCAATGAAGAGGGACAAATCAGTGATGCAGAGATCAATAGTCGCACAATTGGTATCGAACTTGAAGAACTGAAGACTAAAGAAAAATCAATTTTGATTGCTGGTGGAGATCGTAAAATCAAAGCGATTCATGGTGCACTAACGGGTGGCTATGCGAATGTTTTGCTGATCGATAAATTTACAGCAATGAAGTTGTTAAAGCACTAAACTTATATTTGGTTAGCGGAGTAGGCAATAGTGGCTACTCTTTTATAAATACTTATCATGAACGAAATTTCATGTATTTAGAACGGAATTTCGGAAAGGGAGAGTAAAATGAACGTAAACAAAATGATCGACCACACATTACTAAAACCAGAAGCAAATGAGGAAGCATTATTAATGTTGATCGAGGAAGCGAAAAAATATGAATTTGCTTCAGTTTGTGTAAATCCTTACTGGGTTGCTTTAGCAAGTAAAGAGCTAGCAGGTACTTCAGTTGAGATTTGCACAGTGATTGGATTTCCTTTAGGTGCAAACACAACGGCAGTCAAAGCCTTTGAAGCAGAAGATGCTATTAAAAATGGTGCAACAGAAGTTGATATGGTCATTAATGTCGGTGCCTTGAAATCAGGCGATGAAGAGACTGTGTTAAAAGACATCGAAGCAGTTGTTGCAGTAGCGAAAGGAAAAGCATTAGTTAAAGTAATTCTTGAAAACTGTTTGCTAACTGATCGAGAAATTGCAGTAGCCTCAAAATTATTTGTCCAAGCAGGAGCCGATTTCGTTAAAACGTCCACTGGTTTTTCAACTGGAGGAGCTACGATCAAAGATGTTGCATTAATGCGCAAAACGGTTGGCCCTACTATTGGTGTTAAAGCCTCAGGTGGTGTTCGTACAGCAGAAGATGCTAAAGCAATGATTCATGCTGGTGCATCAAGAGTTGGTGCAAGTTCAAGTGTTGCAATTGTTGATGCAGCAATTAACGATACAACAGGCGGCTATTAAATTTTAAACAATTGAGATCGTGGGGTACAGAATATGAGAATGGTAGACATCATTGAAAAAAACGCAATGGCAAAGAGCTAAGTAAAACGGAAATCGAATTCTTTATTGAAGGTTTAACTAACGGAACGATTCCAGATTACCAAGCAAGTGCTTTTTTGATGGCAGTTTATTTCCAAGATATGTCAGATGAAGAAAGAGCAAATTTAACATTGGCAATGGTTCACTCAGGCGACGTGATCGATTTATCCAATATTGAGGGAATCAAAGTAGATAAACATTCAACAGGTGGTGTCGGAGATACGACAACCTTAGTTTTAGCGCCACTCGTGGCCGCACTTGATATTCCTTTTGCAAAAATGTCAGGACGCGGCTTAGGTCATACAGGTGGTACGATCGATAAATTAGAGGCTTTTGCAGGATTCCATGTAGAGTTAACCGATGATGAGTTTACCGAAATGGTTAATCGCGATAAAATCTCAGTGATTGGTCAATCAGGTAATTTAACACCAGCTGATAAAAAATTGTATGCGTTAAGAGATGTGACGGCAACGGTTAGTTCGATCCCGTTGATTGCTAGCTCGATCATGAGTAAGAAAATCGCAGCTGGAGCAGATGCAATCGTCTTAGATGTTAAGACGGGAGCGGGTGCTTTTATGAAGACTGAAGAAGATGCCGCTGAACTTGCTTCTGCGATGGTTAGAATCGGTAATTTAGTGGGGAGAAATACGATGGCAATCATTTCTGATATGTCACAACCGCTAGGAAATGCAATCGGTAATTCTTTAGAAGTCCAAGAAGCAATCGATACACTACATGGCAATGGACCAGAAGATTTAACGGAGCTTGTTATGACTTTAGGTAGCCAAATGGTCGTTTTAGCAGGTAAGACTGATTCCTTAATAGAAGCGAGAGAATTATTAAAAGGCGTCATCAATGATGGTTCGGCTTTAGTTAAATTCAAACAATTTATTAAAAACCAGGGTGGTAATCCGGAATGGGTGGATGATCCTAGCCTATTGCCACAAGCTAAATTTGAAATAGAGGTTGTAGCTGACTCTGATGGCGTTGTTTCAGAAATCGCTGCAGATAATATTGGGGTAGCTGCAATGAAACTTGGCGCAGGTCGAGAAACAAAAGAAGGTGATATTGATTTGGCGGTCGGCTTGATTTTAAGAAAAAAAGTTGGCAGCCAAGTGAAGAAAGGCGAAAGCTTAGTTACAATTTTTGCAAATCAAGAAAACGTTTCTGACGTTACTGCGATGATCAAGGAGAATATCCGAATTGGGGCAGAAGTTCCAGAGAGTAAACTAATCTATCGTGAGATCCATAGTTAGTCTAAAAAAATAAAAATAAAAAGTGCTTGTTTCATATATAGAAAAGGTTGGGATGTGACTCGGTGAGAGTGCTGCTCAAACCTTTTCTTTTTTGATTTAAAACTAACTTTCTTCCTATTAAATGTAGTCAAAATCAACAGATGTAAAAAATAAATGAGTGATTACCCTTGAGGACTACCTAAAATTCATTCTTAAGTCCTATGACAAACAACAAAAAAGAAGGCATAATAGGTACATAAGGAAAACACCCTCGGGTGAAAAATTTGCTAAGGAGGCAATTTCCATGAAAGAAAGAGAAAGAGTATTAGACTTAGTTAAAAAAGGTATCCTATCTTCAGAGGAAGCTTTAGTATTATTAGAAAACATGGCCACAGAAAAAGATGAGAAACAAATCAAAAAAGCTGCTGACCAAGTAAATGTAACAAATCCAACTGTTGACACAAAAGAAAATGATAAAGTCGTAGATTTACTAAATAAGCTAGAAAATCAAAAAGAAGCTGAGATCGTTGAACCAGAAATTTCTGACGAAGAGGTCAAAGCAAAAGAAGCGCAAGATCATGAACGTTTAGAAAAAATTCTAGATGATCTAGCAACGGAAGCGAATCGGACATCTGTAGAATTAGATGAAGTTAATGCTGAAATCGCTGGTGTCAAAGAAGAAATTAAAGAAGCGCAAGAAAAATTAATGGAATTAAATACTAAAGAAGAACTAAGTGAATTAACTAATGAAGATTTAGATGTTAGAGCATCATTAGAAGCTGAAATTAAATCATTAGAAGATGCTTTAGATGAACAAATTCAAGAAAAAATTACTTTAGAAGCAGAGTTGAAAAATATTCGTAAAGAACAATGGTCAGAAACCAAAGACCGTGTCACATCAAAATTTGATATTCCAGATGATTGGAAAGATCAAGCAACCGATACAATCAATCAAGTCGGTGAAAAAATGAGTGAAGCAGGTTCTCAATTAGGTTCATTCCTGAAAAAAACATTTAACTCATTTTCCGAAACAATGAATGATAATATGGAATGGAAAGACGTAAGCTTCAGAGTTCCAGGTGTAGCGACAACCAAATTTGAACATGAGTTTAATTATCCAGCACCACTTGCAAGTTTGATCGATGTTAAAGTTGCAAACGGAAATATTGTATTCAAAACTTGGGATCAACCAGATATTAAAGTAGAAGGAAAAATCAAACTTTATGGTAAAATGGATGCTGAAACACCACTTGAAGCATTCTTAGAAAGAAGTCAAATCGATGTGGATGACGAAGTGATTTCCTTCCAAATCCCTAATAAACGTGTACGTGCAGACTTGATTTTCTATTTACCTGAGCGGACGTTTGATCATGTATCTATCAAATTATTGAACGGAAACGTATCTGTTGAATCTTTAAAAGCAAAAGATGTTTACACTAAATCAACGAATGGCTCAATCACATTCAATAAAATCGATGCAACAATGCTTGAAATCGAAGGTGTAAACGGTGATATCAAGGTTTTAGATGGTGAAATTTTAGACAATATCATCGAAACTGTCAATGGTACAGTAACAATTGCTGCTACTCCTCAAACAATCGGTGTTTCATTGATCAATGGTGATGTTCGCATCACAGCGAAAGAAAAAACATTACGTAAAGTTGAGGCAAGTTCAGTCAATGGGAATGTGAAAATTGCGCTACCAACTGAACTAGGCGTTGAAGGTACAGTGAAAACAAGTCTAGGGAGTATTAATAGCCGTTTGAGTGACTATGAAGTGATTCGTGAGAAGAAAGAAAGAACCAACCAATTACTACAATTTAGACGATTGAACGAAGAGAATATGGCGCAAATCAATGCTTCTACAACAACAGGAAACATTTATTTAAAAGACACAGATAAATAGATGCGTAGAACTTGATACTTTGAACTTGTGTTGATTTCTATTTGATAGTTGAGAGGATTACTCTTAACTATCAAATAGAAAAATTAAAAGAAAAAAAGGATGATTCTTCATCCATTCTATTGTAAAATCTAAGAGATGTGAGGTGAAAGAAATGAAAAGACGATTGACGAAATCTCCTAATAATGTGGTACTAACAGGAACCCTAGCAGGAATTGCTGAATGGTTAGGAATTGATCCAACGATTGTACGTGTGATTTATGTAGTAGCCAGCTTTATCTTTATTGGCAGCCCAATTGTATTATATATTTTATTGGCTGTACTGATACCTTCTGGTAGAGTTAGAAACAATGGTTATGGTCATCAAAATCCATACAATCGAAATACCCGTAATGCAAATCCGTATGCTAATGAGCAAAAACAAAGAAAACAAGCTGAAAAAGTGAATGACGATGACTGGAGTGACTTCTAATGACTTACTTTCAACGTCTGATCGTTAACACGTTGACATTTGTTTCACTCTCAGTGATTTTTCCGAATATGATATATGTAAGAAGTATTTGGATGGCGATTATCGCAGCGTTTGTTTTATCTATCTTAAATATGTTGGTAAAACCAGTATTGACGATTTTATCCCTTCCCTTTACTTTGCTTACATTTGGTCTATTTAGTTTTATTGTGAATGCTGCAATTTTAAAGATGACTTCTTCTTTTGTTGGAGAAATGAATTTCGGTTTTTCCAGTTTTGGAGCAGCAATTCTAATGGCAGTGATCATGTCTTTGGTCAATATGATCGTTAGTGAACGTAATTTAGATAAATATAGTGAATAAGGATAAGACCCAAACGAATGTGTTGGGTTTTATCCTTTTATTTTTTTAGTCAAAGGGGTCGTCAATAGCGACTAAGTGGCATTCTTTATGATGGTTAATATAACGATAAAGAATATTGATAAAATCAACTTGATCTTTAGAAAATTGTTGAATAGTTGTAGGCTTTTTAGAGGGTATTTTTTTTTTAGCTAGTTCATTAGGTGTATATTTACTAAAAGTCTGTTTTGTCAGGATTCGCTCGTGAACAACAAGACCTTGATAAAGTAAATAGTATTTTACTTTTGAACCAACTGGAATAGATAATAGCTGCCAATTCGTTTGGCTGGCTAGAACAAGTTTTTTATTTTGGTTAAAAAAGCGAGTAAGAAATTGCCAGTCTTCTCGTAATTTTTGAGCTTTTTCAAATGAATGATTTTCAGCAGCTAACAACATGGCTGCTTCTAGACGTTTTTGTGGTAGTTGATTGTCTTGCGTAAAGGCACCTAATAGTTCCATAGTGGAAACAGGTTGAGCTAGTGGTGTGGTAGTCTGTTGAGAAAAAGAGTGTTGCCAATAGTTATTTTGGTTTAGTCCATATAAGTTTTCTAAAATTTGTTTTAATTCAGAAAGTTTCCGATTGATTGAAAAAGGGCCGAAGCAATTTTTATTAGTCGGAATCGATAAAATGTTGAGTGAGAGTTCATCATTATCTGTGTTGATCTCAAAATAGTTATATTTTTCAAATGAATTCATTTGTCGATTATAAAAGGGGCGGTACTCTTGAATAAGGCGGCATTCTAACAACAAGGCATCAAGTTCAGTCGCCACCTCAATAACCTCAAAATCAACTAGTTGGCGGATCATCCATCGTGTCTTGCTGGAGTGCTGTTTATTTTTAACGAAATAACTACTAACGCGATCACGTAATTTTTTGGCTTTCCCTATATAAATAATCGTTCCTTGTTTATCTTTCATTAAATAAACGCCAGGATTTAAAGGTAGATTTCTCGCTTGTTCCTTTAAAAGATCATTCATTCGCAATACCTCCTAACAGCTGTTTTCGATAAGATACAAATTAAGTATACAAACTAATTTGGGATAGTCAAACATCAGTTGAAATAAGATTTAGATTTAAGTTCAGAATAAAACTGAGGCAATCTTCCTAATAGCTAGAAACTTCCCACCTGAAATGATAAAATGGTACGAGTAGAGAACTGGAAAGGAATGGAAGATAGATATGGAAGAAGTTGTAAAAATTCATCAACTGGTAGAGAAGCTTTCTTTAGAAGTCGTTTATGGCGATGAAGAAAGTTTAAATAGAGAAATCACAACAGGAGACATCTCACGACCTGGACTGGAGCTGACAGGGTATTTTAATTATTATCCTCATAACCGTTTACAGTTATTTGGTAGTAAAGAGATTACTTTTTCTGAACGAATGATTCCAGAAGAACGCTTGATGGTCATGCGCCGCTTATGTGAAAAAGATACACCAGCATTTATTATCTCAAGAGGACTAGAAGCACCAGAAGAAATGGTTCAAGCGGCCAAAGAAAAAGGTTTGGCAGTCTTACGTTCACCCATCTCAACTTCAAGATTATTAGGTGAACTATCAAGTTACTTGGATAGCCGTTTAGCTGCAAGAACCAGCGTTCATGGTGTTTTAGTTGATGTGTATGGTTTAGGTGTTTTGATTCAAGGCGATAGTGGTATTGGAAAAAGCGAAACAGCCTTGGAGTTGATCAAACGTGGTCATCGTTTGATTGCAGATGATCGTGTGGATGTTTATCAACAAGATGAGTTGACAGTAGTTGGCGAACCACCAAAAATTTTACAGCATCTGATTGAAATTCGTGGAATTGGAATCATTGATGTCATGAATCTATTTGGTGCAAGTGCAGTCCGTGGTTTTATGCAAGTACAACTTGTGGTTTATTTAGAGGCTTGGGAAAAAGACAAAAAATATGATCGTTTAGGTTCAGATGATGCAATGGTTGAAATTGCCAATGTGGATGTTCCGCAGATCAGAATTCCTGTGAAAACTGGGCGAAATGTAGCCATCATCATTGAAGTAGCAGCAATGAATTTCCGTGCGAAAACAATGGGCTATGATGCGACTAAGGCTTTTGAGGAACGTTTGACTAGATTGATTGAAGAAAATTCAGGTGTAGAATAGTATCAGGTGTGGTGAAGCGGAACGTTGTTACCATGCGTTATCTAGCTTCAAGAGCTAGCCTTTCGGGAAAAAGATAAAAAATAAATGAGGCAAAAAGCGCCACAGTTATTTTTTCCTATTTTCCTGTGAAGGCTGAACGAGCTCTTTCAGCTTTTGCTTTGAAACACAGTGAAAGAAAAGAACTGATGTTGAAAAGTACAAGGTGAAGCGAAGCGGAACGTTGTTACCATGTGCTATCTAGCTGCACGGGCTAGCTCTTCGGAAAAAAGATAAATTTTGAATGAGGCAAAAAGCACCTCAGTCAAAATTTCCTATTTTTCAGTCAGAGCTGAACGAGCCCGTTCCGCTTTTAGAATAGGAGGAAGCCAAATGTTAGGTCAAGTAAATCCAGTAGCGTTTAATCTTTTTGGGATATCTGTTTACTGGTATGCAGTTATTATTGTTTCAGGGATCGTACTAGCTGTTTGGCTAAGTAGTCGAGAAGCAGTTCGCGTCGGGTTAAAAGAAGATGATGTGATTGATTTTATGTTATGGGGATTACCAAGTGCGATTATTGGTGCTCGTCTGTATTATGTGATCTTTCAGTGGCAGGATTATGTCGATAATCCAATTGAAATTATTTTGACTAGAAATGGTGGTTTAGCAATTTATGGTGGTTTGATCGGTGGAGGGCTGGCATTGTTTTTCTTCACTAGACATCGCTTTATTTCAACATGGACCTTTCTAGATATTGCAGCACCCAGTGTGATTTTAGCGCAAGCAATTGGACGATGGGGTAATTTTATGAATCATGAAGCGTATGGCCCAGCCACTACAAGAGGATTTTTAGAAGGACTACATTTACCTAAATTCATTATTGATAATATGAATATTGATGGAACGTATCATCAGCCTACGTTCTTATATGAATCTGTCTGGAATGTCTTGGGATTTATTGTCTTGGTTCTGTTAAGAAAAAAGAAGGATTTCTTAAAAGAAGGCGAAGTTGTTTTAGGTTATGTCATTTGGTATTCTTTCGGACGCTTCTTTATTGAAGGGATGAGGACAGATAGTCTATATGCATTTGGCAGTATTCGTGTCTCACAATTGTTTTCTTTGGTCCTATTTTTCGGAGCAATTGCAATTTTAATTATTCGTCGTAAAAAAGGCTCGATACCATTTTACAACCGTGAAAAAGGAACAGTAAAAAAAGCCGATTAGAACTGCCCATTATGGTCTAGCTATGTTAAACTATTAAGTGGGTATGAAAGTTATACAATTAGTAATTTAGTCTGTTTATTTAAAGGGGATATAAAGTGACGATCTAGATTTTCGAGAAATTGATATTCTTCAGTCAGAGCGAAATGATTCGTTCAGCTTTTCTATGATCTAGCATTACGAACTAGCTCTTCGGAAAGAAGATAAAAATTGAAGGAGTCAAAAAGCGACTCAATCAATTTTTCCTATCTTTCTGTCAGAGCTGGGCAAGTTCGTTCAGCTTTTCTATGATCTATCTTCACCGAATCAGCTCTTCGGAAAATAGATAATCTTTACATGGAACAAAAAGCGTTCCCTGTGCAGATTCCTAATTTTCAGTCAGAGTTAAACGATTCGTTCAGCTTTTCTATTTTGAAAGGAGTTTTTCACCAATGAAACAAAAAGTTGCTGTTTTAGGTCCCGGTTCATGGGGAACTGCATTGGCTCAAGTTTTAGCAGAAAATGGGCATGAGGTTCGGATATGGGGGCATAATAAAGCACAAATTGATGAAATCAATACTCACCATACGAATCGGCATTATCTTCCCGATTTAGTAATTCCAGAATCGATTCAAGGGAAAATGTCGTTGGAAGAGTGTATTGCTGATGCAGATGCAGTTTTGTTCGTTGTTCCGACTAAAGCGATTCGAACGGTTGCACAAGAATTTAAAGCAAAATGCCAAAATCAGCCATTGATCATCCACGCCAGTAAAGGGTTGGAGCAAGGGAGTCATAAACGGATATCTGAAATTTTGATGGAAGAGATTCCATCAGAAAAAAGGCGCGGCGTAGTTGTTTTATCTGGACCAAGTCATGCAGAGGAAGTAGCAGTTCATGATATTACGACGATTACTGCCGCAAGTGAGGATTTAGAGGTAGCGACATATGTTCAACGTCTGTTTATGAATGATTATTTTAGAATTTATACGAATGACGATGTTATTGGTGTTGAAACGGGAGCGGCTTTGAAAAATATCATTGCGTTAGGTGCTGGAGCGATTCATGGTTTAGGTTTTGGAGATGATGCAAAAGCTGCGATCATGACACGTGGTTTAGCTGAAATCAGCCGTTTAGGTGTAGCTATGGGGGCTAATCCTTTGACTTTTATTGGTCTAAGCGGAGTTGGTGACTTAATCGTTACATGTACTAGTGTTCATTCACGTAATTGGCGTGCAGGGAATTTGCTTGGCAAAGGCCATAATTTGGACGAAGTTCTTGAGAATATGGGGATGATTGTTGAAGGAGTTTCGACAACTAAAGCAGCCTATGAGTTATCTCAACAATTAAATGTCGATATGCCGATTACGACAGCAATTTATAACGTATTATATGAAGGTCAAGATGTCAAACAAGCAGCAAAAGAGATCATGTTGCGTGACGGTAAAATGGAGAATGAATTTTCCATATAATTTTTGAGGAGGCCAATTGGCATGAAAGTAAAAAAAGCGGTGATTCCAGCAGCTGGTCTGGGAACAAGGTTTTTACCAGCAACAAAAGCGATGGCAAAAGAGATGCTGCCAATCGTAGATAAACCAACGATTCAGTTTATCGTTGAAGAAGCGTTAGCATCAGGAATTGAAGATATTTTGATCGTTACAGGAAAAGCAAAACGTCCAATCGAAGATCATTTTGATGCAAATTTTGAATTAGAAAGTAATCTTCGCGAAAAAAATAAAACAGACTTACTAAAATTAGTAGAAGAAACAACGGATGTTAATCTGCATTTTATTCGCCAGTCTCATCCAAAAGGCTTGGGACATGCTGTCTTACAAGCAAAAGCTTTTGTAGGAAACGAACCTTTTGTGGTTATGCTAGGCGATGATATCATGGAAGATAAAATTCCATTATCAAAACAATTAATGAACGATTATGATGAAACACATGCCTCGACGATTGCAGTTATGAAAGTGCCTCATGAAGAAACATCAAAATATGGCATTATTAATCCAGAAGCTGAAGTTTCTAAAGGATTATACAACGTCAATAATTTTGTTGAGAAACCAACACCTGAAGAAGCACCAAGTGATCTAGCGATTATCGGTCGTTATTTGTTAACACCAGAAATTTTCCATGTATTAGAATCGCAAAAACCAGGCGCTGGTGGTGAAATTCAATTAACCGATGCCATTGATACCTTGAACAAAACACAACGTGTATTTGCTAGAGAGTTTACTGGTAAACGTTATGATGTAGGGGATAAATTTGGCTTTATGAAAACAAGTATTGAATATGGCTTAGTCCATCCAGAAGTGAAAGACAATCTACGTGACTATATCATTGAATTGGGTGCTGAATTAGCAAAAGAAGATGCACCAAAAGAAAAATAATTAGAAGTTGTTTCTAGATTTTTTTCAGTTGAAGGCAGAACAAATATGTTCTGTCTTTTTTTATTAAATCAATATGGAGACCTATACTATAAATTGTTATAATTAAAATAACAAAGCCAACTGAATAATTTGTGAAAAAGAGCAGTTGGTGTTATTCTAAGAACATGAAATAATTGATGGAAGGAGCAAGAATATGACAGGTGGAGAGGTTGCAGCGATAATCGCTGCAGTGGCGTTTGCTGTATTAGTAGTATTTATTGTTTTGGTATTGATAAAAATCGGTAAGACCGCTGAACGAGTTACTACGACAGTTGATGAAGCAAATAAAACGATTGAGGTCGTAACAAAAGATGTTGATATTTTATCTAGGCAAGTAGAGGGGCTTTTAGTAAAAAGCAATGAATTGCTGGATGATGTCAATAAGAAAGTAGCAACGATCGATCCATTGTTTGCAGCAGTTGCTGATTTAAGTGAAAGTGTTTCTGAGTTGAATTATTCTAGTAGAAATTTACTAGGAAAAGTTGGTGCAGTTGGGAAATCAACAGCTAAAGCAGGTGTTGTCGGTAAAGTAGGAGGAGCAGCTTTTCGTGCTTTTCGACCAAAGAAAACATCAAAAACAAGTGAATCGGTTAAATAATAAAAGATAATGGAGGAATAAACATGGCAAAAAAAGGCGGATTTTTTTTAGGAGCAATTATTGGTGGGACAGCAGCAGCCGTTGCAGCTCTTTTATTAGCACCAAAATCGGGTAAAGAATTACGTGAAGATCTAGCAAATCAAGCAGATGATTTTAAAGATAAAGCATCAGATTATACAGATTATGCTGTGCAAAAAGGTTCTGAATTATCATCGATTGCAAAAGACAAAGCAAGTGTGCTAGGGGAGCAAGTAGGCGATTTAGCTGGCAATGTCAAAGATAAGACAAAAGCTTCTTTAGATAAGGCTCAAGGCGTTTCAGATACAGTCTTAGAATCATTTAAAAAGCAAACAGGTGATTTATCTGATCGCTTTAAGAAGACTGCTCAAGACGTGAATGATCAAGTTGATGAATTAGGGGATATCGCAGAAGATGCTTCAGACGATATTTTTATTGACGTTAAAGAGTCAGCAAAAAAAGCGAAAGAAACTGTGTCAGAAGGCGTTTCTGAAGCAAAAGAAGTAACGAAAGATGTTCCTGAAAAAGTAGAAGCAGCAAAAAAGGAAACAAAGCAAGCTGCTAAAGAAACAGTAGAAGAAGTTACTGGCAAGTAGAATCTAAAAAAGCTGGCATTCTAATTAGAGTGCCAGCTTTTTTCTTGTTATTAGTCGATGATCATTAATTCTTTTGGCGTTTTTGTAAAGGCTTCACAGCCTGTTTTAGTAACATGTAGGCAATCTTCGATGCGTACACCGACTTTTTCTGGAATATAAATACCTGGTTCAATTGAGAAACACATACCTTCTTCAATTACCAGTTCATTACCAGTGACTAGAGACGGATATTCATGTACTGTAGTCCCAATACCATGACCTAGACGATGGTTGAAATATTCACCATAACCGTAGCCACTGATAACACCACGGGCAATTTCATCTAATTCACCTGCGGTAATCCCTGGTTTCACAGCATCCATTGCTTTTAATTGTGCTTCTAGTACGATGGAATAGATCTCCTTTTGGAAATCAGTTGGTTCTTGATAGGCGACAGTTCGTGTAACATCACTACAATAACCATTGTACACGACACCTAGATCAAATAAAACCAAGTCTTGTTTCGCAACAGCTGTACTTCCTGGATTACCATGTGGACTCGCACCATTTTTCCCAGTTAGAACAAGTGTGTCAAAACTCATTGAACGAATTCCTTGGCGTTTTAATTGGTATTCGATTTCAGCTAGGATTTCTTGTTCTTTAGCCCCTTCCTTAATTGCTTTAAAACCGATTTCTAAAGCAACATCAGCCCAATTACCTGCTTCCATCAAGGTAGCTATTTCAGATGGAGTCTTTAATAATTGCAGTTTTTCAATGACAGGTGTAACACTCGCTGAAAAATCACTAGCAGGGAAGTAATGTTTTAATCGATCAAACCGCGCAACAGTCAAGGCTTCTTTTTCAGTTGCAATTTTACTTGGATTACCACTTTTTTTAATTAATTGGGCAATTTTTTCCCAAGGATTTTCACTATCAAGATAGCCGTAGACTGGATAAGCCCAGGAGCTCTTTTGAGCATCTTCAACTTCTAAAGCTGGTGTAAATAGAAATGGATCATGATTTAATGAAATAAATAAGGCTAATACTCGTTCATGAGGGTCACTTTTATAGCCTGAAAAATAGGCAATATGTCCAGGATCGCTAATATACGTTAATTCGACATTTTCTTTGGCCATCCATTTTTTTAGTTCGTTGATTTTTTCTTGATTCATAAATATCCTTCTTTCTTTTAAAACTGATTAAGATAAAACTTATCTTTATCATACCACGAAACGAGGTAAAGCGCTTTTTGAAATATCGAGTAAATTTTCATGAAAATAGGATAAAACGGTTGCAAAAATAAAATAATTCTGCTATTCTTAGTGAGAAATGTAAACAGCGTTTTCAGAAAACGAAAACAACTATAACTATTTAGGAGAATAAACATGGAAAAACAAACAATTACGATTTATGATGTTGCTCGTGAAGCAAATGTATCCATGGCGACTGTATCTCGTGTAGTCAATGGCAATCCCAATGTAAAACCTGCTACACGAAAAAAAGTGTTAGAAGTAATTGATCGCTTAGATTACCGTCCCAATGCTGTAGCCCGTGGCTTAGCAAGTAAAAAAACAACAACTGTGGGTGTTATTATCCCTGATGTTAGTAATATCTTTTTTGCTTCTTTAGCTCGTGGGATCGATGATGTTGCAACAATGTATAAATACAATATTATTTTGGCTAACTCTGACAGCAATGATCAAAAAGAAGTCAATGTATTGAACAATCTTTTGGCAAAACAAGTGGATGGAATCATTTTTATGGGACACCATATTACAGATGAAATTCGTGGAGAATTTTCACGTTCTAAAACACCTGTTGTTTTAGCGGGATCAATCGATCCAGATGAACAAGTTGGCAGTGTCAATATTGATTATACAGAAGCAACAAAAGATGCAACGAATTTATTAGCTAAAAACGGTAATAAAAAAATTGCATTCGTTAGCGGTGCATTGATTGATCCAATCAATGGTCAAAATCGTATTAAAGGCTACAAAGAAGCTTTAGCGGATAATGGTTTGACTTATAACGAAGGGTTGATTTTTGAATCTGAGTACAAGTTTAAAGCAGGTATCTCTTTAGCTGAACGTATTCGTAACAGTGGTGCAACAGCTGCTTATGTTACCGATGATGAACTAGCAATTGGTTTGTTAGATGGCATGATCGATGCTGGTGTTAAAGTGCCAGAAGAATTCGAGATCATTACAAGCAATAACTCATTATTAACAGAAGTTGTTCGTCCACGTCTTTCAAGTGTAACACAACCGTTATATGATATTGGTGCGGTAGCAATGCGCTTATTGACAAAATTGATGAACAAAGAAGAAATTGAAGATAAAACAGTTATCTTACCATATGGTATGGATCAAAAAGGTTCAACTAAATAAAAAACATAGTTGAAAGTATCTGTTACTGATCAGCTACACTCCCTACAAAGTAGATTCTAGCATTAAAAGCTAGTATACTTACTTTAGGGGAGTGTTTTTTTGATGAACACTAAATGATATAACTAGAAAAGGAGTGGTAATCGATGAATATGAGAGAAAGAATCATTGCAGGTAAATTATTTTTAGATGATTGTGAAGGCTTGCCTGAAGAACGATTACAAGCTAAAAAAAGAATGATGGCTTTTAATCAAACAGCACCTGATGAATTAGAAAAAAGATTTCAGTTACTAGATGCCATTTTTGGAACAAAAATAAATGCATGGATCGAACCACCATTTTATTTTTGTTATGGTCATAATATCGAAATTGGGGAAGAATGTTACTTAAATATGGGGTGTAGTTTTATTGATGATGCTAAAATTACAATTGGAAATAACGTTGCATTTGGTCCTGGTGTGACGATTGCAACAGTTGGACATCCTATTCATCCTGATTACCGTCGATTGATGTATGGTAGTCCGGTAACGATTGAGAATAACTGCTGGATCGGAGCCAATACGACTATTTGTCCAGGAGTCACGATAGGCAAAAATAGTGTAGTGGGTGCTGGTAGTATTGTAACAAAAGATATTCCAGAGAATTCTGTGGCTGTTGGTAATCCATGTAAAGTCATTCGTAAAATCAATGAAAAAGATCGTACATTTTATTATAAGGATCAACCTCTTTTAGAGGAGGATATAGAAGAGGTCTATCGCTTAAATAATTTAGAGTAACTTAAAAGAGCTTCAAACAAAACAGTTAACCGTTTTGTTTGAAGCTCTAAATTTAATCTAAAAGGAAGTAGGTAGTTAATTATTCTTTTTTTCACTTGAAGAAGGTGTCGTATTTTCTTTTTTAGTATCTTCTTTTTTCTCAGAAGAAGGTGTTGTCGAACCTGAACTTGGCGTTGTTGTTGCATAACGTCCCCAGTAAGCACTGTAGTTAGCATCTGTTCCGCCATAACCAAATTTATATTGGCCTTTAGGCGCTCCATCTTTTGCATAGAAGGATTCAACGTTTGGACCAGGAGCTGTATAAGTACCGCCATTATAAGTAAAAGTACCAGGTTTTTCTCCTGTAAAGCTAGATACATTTGATTTGATCACATCTTTTGAAAGGGTGAATTTCTCACCTGCACCGAATAAGTCAGGTCTGACTGAGTAGATGGCGTTTGCCAGATTTGCTAGATAGGCACTATTTTGATCACCACTATTTGGACTCATAGCAGTGGGGATATCATAGCCTGTCCAAGAACCTAATGTAATTGTTGGTGTAGAAACGACTAGCCAAGCATCTTTATAAGCATTCGTGGTTCCTGTTTTACCAACCCAGTCAACATTTGCAAACGCTGGATTGAGACCTATAGACATATTTTTAAAGGGTGTTGTTATTTTTGAATCTAAGACAGAGCGCATCAGGTCATTCATGATTGATGCTGTTGCTTCAGAATAGACTTGAACAGGCGTATTTTTATGCTCATAAATCACTTTGCCGCTATTATCTGTAATTTTTTCGATCATATAGCCTTTTTGATATTGCCCTTTGTTTGCTAGGGCTTGGAATCCATTTGTTTGAGTAAGAACAGTTGTTTCAACCGAACCAAAAGGAGCTGATTCATAAGCCCAAGCATCACTTGCAGGGTAGTTCATTTTACTTAGATAGTTATTGTAAGAGAAATTGTCGTCACCCATTTGTGCTTTCATTGCTTCATTTAGATGGTAGACAGGAATATTATACGACCATTCTAACGCATGACGTACAGTATCAAAGGTGTTCGTTCCAGAATTTGTGGCATTAGTCAATTCTCCGCCAGTTTTATAAGACATCGGATAATTCGCTAAGCGGCTTTCTGAACCAATCATTCCTTGATCGATTGCAGGTCCGTAAACGGAGATTGGTTTGATTGTAGAACCAACTTGGCGGACGGTATCTAAGGCATGGTTACTTTGGCTGACATTGAAGTCACGACCGGCGATAAACCCAATAATGCGCCCCGTTTTGTTGTCCATCAGAACATTTCCAGTCTCAACGAAACCAGCACCATAGCCATCATCTAGCATGTAGCCAAAGTTTGCGACCGCATTTTGCATAGTATCATAAACTGTTTGATCGATGGTTGACTGAATTGTGTATCCACGATTTTGAATTTCTTTTCGTGCTTGATCTTTATATTGGGAAAGACCTAGTTCATCTAGTGTTTCTTTTTTAACGCCAGCTTTTTCTATATTGATATCCATTACAACATTCGTTGCTTGTTCTAAGACAGCATTATAAAGATAGCTTTCAGTATTTTCATTGGACGCTTCTTGTGGTTGGAAATCTTGTTTTAAGTCATAGTTTTTAGCCGTTTCATATTCTTCTTTTGTGATTGCTTTTTCGCGATACATGCTGAACAACACAAAATCTTTTCGTTTCATACCGTATGCAAGATTCTCATCCGCTTTTAGAGCACCAGTGTTACTATAAGGCGTGTAAATGATAGGGCTTTGCGGTAGACCGGCAATAAAGGCTGCTTGAGGAAGTGTTAAATCATTGGCACTTTTACCAAATAGACCTTTTGCAGCTTCTTCAACACCTGCGATATTCTCACCTTTATTGTTTCGGCCAAAGGGTGAGACATTCAGATAGGTCGTAACGATCTCATCTTTTGAAAAATATTTTTCGATGCGAAAAGCTAAAAGTATCTCGTTGGCTTTTCGTTTGAATGTTGTTTCATCCGTTAAAATTTGTTGTTTGACTAGTTGTTGCGTTAGGGTTGAACCACCAGATGAACCGCCTATACCTGTTGCATCTGAAACAAGGGCACGAATCACGGCTTTGGGAACAACACCTTTGTGTTCTTCAAAGTACTCATCTTCAGTAGAAATAATCGCTTTTTTCAATAGTGGGGAGATGTGCTCTCCATCAACTCTGGTTCTAACTAAGTCAGATTTGATCATAGCGATATTCGTACCGTCAGCGTATGTCATTTTGGAAACCTCTGTGATATCGCTGATTTCCGTCTGAAGTTCTTCTTTAGTAGGTGGTTGAGTGTCTTCCACTAGAAAAGCAAAATACCCCATACCAATACCCATGCCTAAAGCACCACCTAATAGTAGGAGAACAACTGCAAATACAAATAAGGATTGTAGTACACGAATCACGACATTTATAATTAAAAAAATCTTTTTCTTTTCTGGTACCTTCTTAGAATGTTGTTCCGTTATACGGGAATTATCCTGATTGTCCAAAAGCTTCACCTCAATAAAATGATACATTCCGTGATATTATAGCAAAAAAAAGCTATAATGAACAGTTGTTCAGATATTTATAGGAACTTAATCGAAAAAACTTAATATAAATCGGGACCAAAAAGGTCAGCGTAGATCCATATAAATACGTGACGTGTTGCTTAAGTTTTATTATTTTGACGTGTTTTCTTCTAATCTAAATAATACGATTTTTTTGATCAATGTTAGTGGTAATTCTTGATCCAAAGGAAATTGAATGGCACCTTTACTTGTATTAAAAGTGGTCAACTCATTTTTAAATGCTTCAATAGCGCTTGGAGTAGGATAAAAGCCAATATGGTTTTTAGCATTCGCAAAGTGGACTAAGTTACCGTTTAAATAGAATGTGGGCATGCCATAAGACATTTTTTCTGTAGCTTTTGGAACGAGTTCTTTAATGGTAGTATACAGCTGTTGTAATTTCTCTTGACGATCTGCTGGCATTTTTGCGACATAGTCTTCGATGATAGTCATCACGATCCCTACTTTCTGTTGAAATATTATGTTTAGTATACCATGATGTAGAGAATGATGGATTTCTTTTGATCAAAAACACAGAGAGTGAAAGAAGTAACCGTTTTATGGTACACTATCAGTGCATCTTAGAATAGAATGAAAGACTGAATAAAGTGGAGAAATCGATTATTGAAAAATTGAACTTAATGCGTTACACCAATAAAGCGATTGTCAATCGTCCAAATAACGAATACTTGCCTGAACTAAAAGAAGCACAAAGACAATTCCCGATAGAACCAGTCGATTTACTTTTTTTTTGTAGAAACGATGGCTGAGTTTAAAGTAGTCGTAATGAGCGTTATCCAACAACAATTACTGAATAAAAATGGGGTGCTTTTTGTGGCATATCCTAAAAAGGGGAACAAAGTATATCAAACTTTTGTCCACCGAGATGAAATATTTCCAACTCTTTAAGTCAATGAAGAGGACGGCTATAGATCAAATAGCACTTTAAAATTTAATCGAATGGTTCGCTTAGATGAAACATTTACAGTGACAGGAATGAAAAATATCGAGCGAAAAGCAACTGGATCATCAAAAGCTGTCAGTAGTGGTCGTGTAGAAGACTATCTACAATTTATCCCAGAAATAGAATCTTTTATTGCAAATCATGAAAAAGCAAAAGTCTTATTTGATCAGCTAACACCTGGATACAAAAAGGATTGGGCTAGATATGTATATAGTGCCAAGCAAGCAGCAACGCAAGAGAAAAGAAAGCAAGAAATGATTGAGATTTTAGGAAAAGGTTTTAAGTCTAAAGAACTGTATCGTCAATTTGTGGCTAAATAAAGGAGGGAATAATTTGGAGGAAATAGAAGAGTATGTAGAAAATATCGGCGAAAAGTGGCAAGAGTCCTATCAAAAATTAGCTAGAATCATTGCTGAAAATATACCAGCTGGCTTTGATTTACGATTACAATACGGAATGCCGACATATGTCGTGCCCTTAAGTGTGTTTCCAGCAGGTTATTTAGAGCGAAAAGACGAACCATTGCCGTTTATCAGTTTAGCTGCTCAGAAAAAGCATCTATCTTTGTATCATATGGGGATCATGGGAAATAAAGAATTATTAGCTTGGTTTCAGGAAGAGTACAAAAAAGTTGTTCCAACTAAGCTGAACATGGGAAAAAGTTGTATTCGTTTTAGTAATCCTAAAGTTATTCCTTATGAGTTGATTGGGGAATTAGTTAGTAAAATTTCGGTAGACGAATGGGTTGCTAGTTATACTCGTTTTACGGCGAAGAATAAGAAGTAGAGCGTGTTTTTATAGAAGCAAAAAGATTGTTTTTTCTGTTTGTTTCACGTACTCTTTTTAAGAATGAAATATTTTATGTTTATTTGTAGTTGGTGGACGTTTAAAAATACAAGGTGAAGCAAAGGGGAATGTTGCTACCATGTGTTATCTAGCTTCAAGAGCTAGCGTCTCGAGAAAAAGATAAAAACTGAATGAGGCAAAAAGCACCTCAGTCATTTTTTCCTATTTTCCTGTCGAAGCTGAGCGTGCTCTTTCAGCTTTTATTGTTATCTAGCTGCGCGGGCTAGCCTTTCGGGAAAAAGATAAAAATGGAGTGAGACAAAAAAGCGTCTCGATCAATTTTTCCTATTTTCCTGTCAAGACTAAACGAGCCCGCTTCGCTTTTATTGTTATCTAGCTGCACAAATCAATCCTTAGGAAAATAGATAAATTGTCAGTGAAATAAAGAGCATTTCAATGGCAATTTCCTAATTTTCTACAGGATTAAACAATTTGTTCCGCTTTTATTGTTATCTAGCTACGCGGGCTAGCTCTTCGGAAAAAAGATAAAATCTGATTGTGGCAAAGAGCGCCACCCTCATATTTTTCTGTCAGAGCTAAACGAGCTCGCTACGCTTTTGCTTTGAAACACAGTGAGTAAAATGAACTGATGTTGAACAGTACAAGAGTTTCAAAGAAACTGTTGATCATTGATTATTATGAGGAGGTTTATTATGTTATTAGGTTCACATGTTAGTATGAGTGGTAAAAAAATGTTACTAGGTTCAGCGGAAGAGGCTGCGAGTTATGGTGCAACGACTTTTATGATTTATACGGGTGCGCCGCAAAATACGCGCCGTAAGCCGATTGAAGAGATGAATATTGAAGCTGGTCAAGCATTTATGGCTGAGCATGATTTAAGTAATATTGTGGTTCATGCACCTTATATCATTAACTTAGGGAATACGATCAAATTAGAAAATTTTGGCTTTGCAACGTCATTTTTACGTCAAGAAATCGAGCGTGCTCATGCATTAGGAGCAACACAAATCACATTGCATCCAGGTGCGCATGTGGGTGCTGGTGTGGATGCTGGCTTGAAACAAATCATCAAAGGGTTAGATGAAGTGTTATGGAAAGAACAAGTACCGCAAATTGCCTTAGAAACAATGGCAGGTAAGGGCACTGAGCTCGGTCGGACCTTTGAAGAATTGGCAACGATCATTGAAGGGGTTAAGCTAAATGAAAAGCTATCAGTGACAATGGATACTTGTCATATCAACGACGCTGGTTATAACGTAAAAGATGATTTTGATGGTGTTTTAGAAGAATTTGATAAAATTATTGGTTTAGATCGTTTGAAGGTAGTCCATGTCAATGATTCTAAAAATTCGATGGGTTCACATAAGGACCGTCATGCCAATATTGGTTTTGGCACGATTGGCTTTGATGCATTAAACAAGGTTGTTCACCATGAAAAATTAAAAGATCTACCTAAAATTTTAGAAACACCGTATGTTGGTGCTGATAAAAAAACAAGTAAAGCGCCATACGGTGACGAAATCGCAATGCTGAAATCACAAACGTTTGATCCAAATCTATTGGAAAAAATTGAAGCTCAAAATTAAAAGCTGAACAGGCTCGTTTAGCCTTGACTGAAAAATAGGAAAATCAGAGGGTGACGTTTTTTGTCACAATTTTCCGAAGATCTTCAATCCTTTGAGCTTTAGCTATTAGGAATTGATGAGATCGAAGCAGAGCATAGTGTTAGCCTGTAAAGCTAGACAAAATAAGTAGAAATCGTCTTTCAGAAATTTCTTGTGAGGAATATGACAAAAGACCTTTTCTTTTTGGTCTGTTTCTAGTAAAATGGTTTCTTGAGAGTAATTTAATAAATTAGGGATAAATAATCCCAATAAAATTTAGAAATTGAAGTTCAATAGGAATAGTGACTGCAACTTTTATCCAGCAGAAGTTCTTATTCAACTTTTCTAGTGGAAAGGAGAGATTTATATGTCAACAGGTTTAGTAGTGTTAATCGCGATTATCGCTTTATTAGCAGGTGCAGCAGGCGGATTTTTCCTTGCGCGCAAATATATGCAAGATTATTTTAAAAAGAATCCTCCCGTTAATGAGGAAATGTTACGAATGATGATGATGTCTATGGGACAAAAACCTTCTGAGAAGAAGATACGTCAAATGATGCAGCAAATGAAGAACCAAGGAGACAAATAGGTTTTTACATTGCGATTCAGATTTCAAGAGCACAACGGGCTGATTTTTTCAGCTCGTTTTTTTTGCACTTATTTTTTAATAAATGAAAGGAGTTGTATTAAGATGGGAAAACAACAAATGAAAGATGTGAGCGCACAGTAGTCAATTTAGAAGAGGAGAATGATACATGTCTATATTTAAAAAATTAGGGTGGTTTTTCAAACAAGAGAAGAAAAGTTATGTTATTGGGGTCTTTTCATTAGTGATGGTTGCACTAGTGCAGTTAGTTCCGCCGAAGGTGATCGGAATTGTTGTGGATAAAATTGCCGACAAAAATTTAACGATCAAACCAATTTTATTTTGGATTGGAATTTTATTAGCTGCGGCTGTTGCACAATATGTTTTTCGCTACATCTGGCGAATTTATATTTGGGGAAGTGCAGCTAGATTAGAAAAAGATTTAAGACGGCAATTATTTCATCACTTTACAAAAATGGATAGTGTTTTTTATCAGAAATATCGAACCGGTGATTTGATGGCCCATGCAACAAATGATTTGAATGCGATTCAAAATGTTGCTGGAGCAGGGATTTTGACTTTTGCGGATTCATTGATCACAGGTGGTGCCACGATTATTGCCATGATTTTATTTGTGGATTGGCGTTTAACGTTGATTGCTTTGATTCCATTACCCTTGTTAGCGGTAACATCAAGAGTTTTAGGGTCAAAATTGCATGATGCTTTTAGAGATTCACAAGCAGCATTTTCAACGATTAACGACAAAACTCAAGAAAGTATCACTGGGATGAAAGTTATTAAAACATTTGGCCAGGAAAAAGAGGATATTCAAGATTTTACAGAGAAAATTGATGATGCTATTGTTAAAAATAAACGAGTTAACTTTTTAGATGCTTTATTTGATCCGTTTATTACGTTGATCATTGGGATTTCATATGTTCTAACAATTATTATGGGCGGACGATTTATTATGGAAGGCACGATTACGATTGGGCAGTTGATTTCTTTCATAAGTTATATAGGAATGCTCGTTTGGCCGATGTTTGCAATTGGTCGCCTGTTTAACGTGCTGGAGCGAGGAAATGCTAGCTATGATCGTGTCAATGAATTGTTGCATGAAAAGACTCATATCATTGAAAAAAAAGATGCCATCCAAACACCAGCGAAAGGTCAGCTCTCAATGGAAGTTGCGCAGTTCACTTATCCTAAAAATGACCATTCAACTTTAGAACAAATTAAATTTACGGTGGGTGTTGGTGAAACATTAGGAATCGTTGGTAAAACGGGTGCCGGAAAAACAACGATTTTAAAATTGTTGATGCGTGAGTTTGATCATTATCAAGGGCGTGTGACATTTGGCGGTCATGATATCAAAGATTATTCATTGGATGCTGTGATGCATTCGATTGGCTATGTTCCACAAGATCACTTTCTGTTTTCAATGACAGTTCGGGATAATATCCGTTTTGCAAATCCAGATTTTACCGAAGCAGAAGTGGAGCAAGCCGCAGAAATGGCGTTTATCAATAGCGAGATCAAAGCATTTCCAAAAGGGTACGATACATTGGTTGGAGAACGAGGAGTTTCGTTATCTGGTGGACAAAAGCAACGAATCTCGATTGCTAGGGCATTAATTGTTGATCCAGAATTATTGATTTTAGATGATGCTTTATCCGCAGTGGATGCAAAAACAGAAGAAGCTATTCTTTCTAATTTAAAAGAAGTTAGAAAGGGAAAAACAACGATTATTGCAGCTCATCGACTAAGTAGTGTGATGCATGCCAAAGAGATTATTGTTTTAGATGAAGGAAAAATTGTTGAACGCGGTACTCATCAAGAGCTATTAAGAATAGCTGGCTGGTACAAGCGGATGTGGGATAAACAGCAATTAGAAGCGAAAATTGAAGGGAGTGAAGCATAATGGAAGAAAAATATGAATCAGAATGGACAAAATCAGTTCCTATAAAAGAACAAATTTCAATTGTTAGACGGTTGCTAAAATTTGCGCGTCCATTTCGTGGTACCTTTTTAATTGCAATTTTATTTGCTTTGGTACTTGCTGTTATTAATATCCTTTTGCCAAGGATTATTCAATTGTTTATGGACGATTATTTAACACCAAAAACGGCGACGAACCAAGTAATTCTCTTTTTTGCTGGTTTATATCTATTTGGTGTGATCGTTAAAAGTATTGTCTGGTTTTTCCAATGGTTTCTATATTCAACTGCTTCGCTGAAAACCTATCAATATATTCGTGTGAAGCTATTTGAAAAACTACAAACTCTAGGTATGCGGTACTTTGATCAAACACCAGCAGGTTCTATCGTTTCCAGAGTTACGAATGACACAGAAACTTTATTTGAATTTTGGTATGTCTTTTTAATGGTGTTGACAGGAATTTTTGCGGTAGTTTCATCATTTATTGCGATGTTTCAAATTAATGGGAAAATTGCGTTGTACAACTTGATTTTCTTACCCATTCTTTTGATTGTGATCTGGTACTATCAAAAATTTAGTTCTAGAATTTATCGCAGTATGCGGGAAAAATTAAGTCAGTTAAACACTAAATTAAATGAATATATTTCTGGTATGCAGATAATTCAGCAATTTAGACAAGAACGTCGTTTAGAAAAAGAATTTGAAGAAACCAATAATGATTATCTGCGTACGCGTTTTTCAATGATCAGAACGAATTCATTGCTTTTAGGGCCAATCATTAACTTTCTATATACATTGGCGATTGGTTTGACATTAACCTTATTTGGTTATGATGCGTTGCACTCTCCTGTTGAAGTCGGTTTGATTTATGCGTTTGTAACGTATGTTCAAGCATTTTTTAACCCGATGACACAAATGATGGATTTCCTAAGTGTCTTTACCGATGGTATGGTTGCGGGCAGTAGGATTTTAAAAATCTTTGATAATGAAGAGTTGACGCCGCAACAAAATAATGGTGCGAATGCGGAAATTATTCGTGGAAAAATCGAATTTCGTAATGTCAGTTTCTCCTATGATGGTAAAAATAAAGTGTTGAAAAACATCAGTTTTATTGCAAATCCTGGTGAGACAGTTGCATTGATTGGTCATACAGGAAGCGGTAAAAGCTCAATTATCAATATTTTGATGCGTTTTTATGAGTTTTATGAGGGTGAAATCTTGATCGATGATCGTGATATTCGTGAGTATCCATTACCAGAGTTAAGAAAAAAATTAGGGCTAGTTCTGCAGGATGCTTTTATGTTTTATGGTGATATCGCTGGCAATATTCGAATGTTGAACCCAGAGATTACCGATGAGCAAATCAAAACAGCAGCTGAATTTGTTCAAGCGGATAAGTTTATTGAAACCCTCCCTAAAAAATACCATGCAAAAGTGATTGAAAGAGGTGCAAGTTACTCAAGCGGTCAACGTCAGCTGATTTCATTTGCTAGAACAATCGTAACAGATCCAAAAATTTTAGTACTAGACGAAGCAACAGCAAACATTGATACTGAGACAGAAGGGTTGATTCAAGAAGGGTTAGCGAATATGCGTCAAGGCAGAACAACGATCGCTATTGCCCATCGTTTATCCACCATTCGTGATGCTGATCTGATTTTGGTCTTAGACAAAGGACGGATTGTGGAACGTGGCAATCATGATAACTTATTAGCTCAGAATGGTTTATACTCAGATATGTATCAGTTACAAAATAGTGAAGGTTAAAAAGAAAGACTTAGAGGCAGCGCGTGAGCGAGTTCTAAGTCTTTTTTCTTATTAAAAGTAAAGAATAAAGAGAGGTCATCTAAAAAAAAACATGCTATAATGGACAACGAAAAGTAGATATGGAGCATCATTTTGCTTCTAAGTGAACAAGATTATTGGGCAGAAATGTAGACAAGCAACTAGTTAAGTTGTAAAGTAAATGTACTTGAAAAATTCGGAGGGTGAAAAATTTATGTATGATGTAATTATAATTGGAGCAGGACCAGCTGGTATGACTGCCGCTTTATATGCGTCTCGTTCTAATCTGTCAGTATTAATGATTGAACGTGGAGCACCAGGAGGTCAAATGAATAATACGGCTGAGGTTGAAAACTATCCAGGTTTTGACTCGATCATGGGACCTGAACTGGCTTATAAAATGTACGAAAACGTTGAAAAATTTGGTACTGAAAATGCATACGGCATTGTAATGGATATCAAAGATCAAGGTTCTTATAAAGAAGTGATTTGTGATGATAAAACCTATCAAGCTAAAACAGTGATCATTGCTACAGGCTGTGAACATCGTAAATTAGGTGTTAAAGGGGAAGAAGAATTTGCAGGTCGTGGTGTTTCTTATTGTGCGGTTTGTGATGGTGCGTTCTTCCGTAACAAACGCTTATTAGTTATCGGTGGTGGTGATTCTGCAGTTGAAGAAGCGATTTATTTAACGCAATTTGCTTCAGAAGTTGTGATCGTGCATCGTCGTGACGCCTTACGTGCGCAAAAGATCATTCAAGATCGCGCGTTTGCTAATGAAAAAATTTCTTTTGAATGGAATACCGTTTTAGAAGAAATCGTTGGAAATGATATGGTTGTAACGGGTGGACAATTAAGAAATGTATTGACTGATGAAGTAAAAGAAATCCAAGCTGATGGTGTCTTTATCTATGTTGGACTTGATCCATTGACAGAACCGTTCAAGAAATCTGGCTTAACGAATGCGGAAGGTTGGATCGAAACAGACCAAGATATGAAAACGAGTATGCCAGGTGTGTTTGCAATTGGTGATGTTCGTGAGAAAACATTGCGCCAAATCACAACTGCAGTTGGTGAAGGCGGAATTGCCGGACAACAAGTCTATAAATATATCGAAGATATGGCAGAAGTTGAAGAAGTTAAATAGATTAAAAAATGGATTAGCTATTTAAGGTTTCAGTCTAATGTTTACGGATCAAGATCTAGGTCAAAACTTGATAAGTTTTGACCTAGATCTATTTTTATATTATCAGATAGGAGTGAAGACGTTGAGTCTTAATTTAAATGCTATTGAAGCAATTGTGAATAATGAAAAAAATGCTGGTGGATTTGCAGAATTGATCCGAGAGTTTAAAAAAATTGGTGTGAAAAGATATGATTATTTAGTGGCTACAGGTATTTATCGTACTATGATGATGCATCGTATGTTGATATCCAAATGAATGGAAAACCTAAAAAAGTCACAGATAAAGGCTCTGCGACCGAAATTAAAAAGGCAGTTTTGCAAGCACAATCAGGTACGATTTCATTTGAACGATTCACAGAGTTAGCAGGTGCTGCTGGGGTAGCTTATTGGCGGACAGACTTATCTTCTATGCAAGTGGACTATTTCAATCAAAACGGAAAGCTTCTTTTAAGTGAACCTATTCCAGAAGGATAACTAAAAATATCTAACAGCATGCCATCTTTTTATTGAAATAAATGGAAACCTTAGTTAGTATTGAGATAGCAAATAATAGAAAGGAGTTTATTTAGCGTGGCAACGATTAGAGAAGTAGCAAAGGAAGCCGGCGTTTCACTAGGAACGGTCTCAAGATATTTAAATGGTCATCAACTAAAAGAAAGTAATATGACGAATATTCGCGAAGCAATTGAAAAATTAGGCTATGAAGAAAACATTATTGCCAAAGGGCTAAAAAATAATAAAAGTCTTTCGATTGGTGTTGTGATCAATACGTTAACAGATGTTTTTGCAACATCTATCGTTACCTACTTGGAATCTTACTTAGAAGAAAATAACTACAGCTTGATTCTATGTGATTACCAAAATGATCTAAACAAGTTAGAACAAAAATTAGAGTTTTTACGCTCAAGATCAGTAGATGGTATTGTTATTTTCCACCTTGAAAAGAAATTAGCAGTTTTAGATAAATTTGAAAAAGAAGGTATTCCGATTGTAGCCGTAGACTCGCCAATCAGTGATTTCGAAACGGACACAGTTTTAGTTGATAACTATAAAGCGTCGTATGATGTTGTCCAAAAACTTGCTGAATTAGGACATGAACGAATTGGTATTATTGCGGGAAGTCAAGATCGTTTCATTGGCAGAGAACGGTTGAATGGTTTTGTCGATGCTATGAAAGAATTAGATCTTTATACAGATGCAACAATTGAAATTGGCGATTATAAAAAAGAATCAGGTTATTTGAAAGCTAAAAAAATGCTAGATAAAGGATATATAACCGCGCTTTACACGACCAATTATTATATGACATTAGGTGCAGTTCAAGCAGTCTATGAACGTCAGTTAGCAATCCCGGAAGATATATCAATCGTAGGATTTGATCATTTTGAACTAAGCGATATCTTTCAGCCGAAACTAACGGTAGTAGAACAACCAGTTAAGCAAATCGGAGAAACAGTTGGAGCCTTATTGATACAAAAAATCAAAGATACTACAATCACTGAAAACACTGTGGTAGAGCTGGAAACAAGCTTACTTTGGCGTGATTCGGTAAAAAAAATAAAAAAAGGGCTTGAAAGTTAAGCGTTTGCATATTATAATTACATCATAAAATTGAAACGGTTCAAAAAATAGGGAGGCAATTTTATGAAAGTATTATTAGCATGTGGCGGCGGAATGAGTTCATCGATCTTAGCAGAGAATTTGGTTGCTGAAGCGAAGAAAAACGGGAATGAAGATTTTTATATGGAGGCAACGGGGACAGAAGAAGTTAGCTTGAAAATGCAGCAAGAAGATTGGGATGCTTTGCTTTTAGCGCCTCAGGTTAGCTTTAGAAAGGCCCATTTACAAAAAGAAGCAGATGCCAAAAACATTCCATTGATTCCAATTGAAGGTATTTTATATACGCCGATGGGGATTCCAGATCTGTATCGCTTGATCCAACAATCAGTAAAAAAATAAAAGGACTAGTATCTTTTATTTTTAAATTAAAATTGAAACGGTTCAAAAACGAGAGGAGAAAAAAATGAACACAAAAGCAAGTAAGTTCAATTTTGGTAAAGTCGTTGAGGTTATGGGGAATATTGCAAATAATCGCTACTTGACTGCGGTGAGAAATGGGATGAGCGTAATCATTCCTGTCACGATTATTGGTTCAGTCTTTATTATCATGCTGAATCTACCGATCGATGCTTGGAAAGAGTTTATTACGCCATATGCTGACAATTTAAAGATTCCCATGAACTTCACGATGGATTTTATGTCAGTTTATGTTTGCATTGGGATTGCTTCAAGTTTATGTGAAGACTACAAATTAGATAAAGTATCAACAAGCGTTTTAGCAGTGTTAGCTTTTTTGATTGCCGCAATCACACCAGGTACGATTGATCCAGAAGTTGCAGAAAAAGCAGGTTTGACGGTTAGTGGAACAGTGTTGCCGATGGGAAATTTTGGAGCAGGCGGATTATTTACAGCGATCATTATTTCAATTTTTACAGTAGAAGTCGTCCGTTTTTGCGTAAAACGCAATCTGGTAATCAAAATGCCTCATGGCGTTCCAACATCAGTGATCAATTCATTTGCAGCGTTGATTCCAGGTGCAGTTGTGATCGTAACGGCTTGGATCATCAAGGTTGGCTTGAATTTTGATATCAATAGTGCGTTACAGTGGGTCTTTTCTCCGATTCGTTATTTTGCAGGAGATAATCTATTATCAGTAATTGTTCCGATCTTATTGATTACAATCGTTTGGATCTTTGGAATTCACGGAATGATCATTGCAACACCGATCCTATATCCATTTTGGTACGAAAACTTAAATGCCAATATCAATGCGGCCGCAGCAGGAACAGCAATTCCGCATTTTATGACAGAACAATTTTTCCAATGGTTTATTTGGATCGGCGGAGCTGGTGCCACTTTATCATTGGCATTTTTGATGGCCTTTTTCGGAAAATCAGAATTTTGTAAAAAGATGGGTAAATTTACTTTAATTCCAGGTATTTTTAATATCAACGAGCCGCTGATTTTTGGTGTACCGATTGTGATGAATCCATTTTTTGCAATTCCATTTATTGCAGCGCCAGTAGTTATGGGGATCATCACCTACTTAGCAATGGGTGTTTTCCATTTAGTCAATTATCCGATTGCAATTGCACCCTGGACTTTGCCTGCTCCAATCGGTGCTATGATGGCGACAGGTCTTGATTGGCGAGCTGCCGTTTTAGCAATGGTCAATATCGTTATAGCAGGTCTCATTTATTTACCATTCTTTAAAGCATTTGACAAAAATATGGTCGAAAAAGAAATTGCAGCGAAAAGACAAGATGAAGCAGCTTTAGAAGAAGGGCAGCAAGCAACAATATAAGTTAAGTAGAGAAAGCAGGCGTAATTTATGTTAGGAATTTCGATTTATCCCTATAAAGAAAAAATGGCTGAAACAATTGCCTATATTGATTTAGCGGCAAAATATGGTTTTGGTCGAGTGTTTACTAATCTGTTGATGATTGACAAAGGAGAAGAAAAACAAGTTATCACTGTTTTAAAAACAGCGATCCAACATGCTAGAAAGCGTAATATGGAAGTGATTTTGGACTTGAATCCAGCAGTATTTGATCAATTGAACATTAGCTATCACGATTTATCTTTCTTTAAAGAAATGGGGGCAACAGGCATTCGTTTGGATTCAAGTTTTGATGGATTAGTAGAATCTTTGATTACTTTTGATCTGACTGATTTGGATTTGGAAGTAAATATCAGTAATGATACGTACTATTTAGAGAATGTTCTTTCATATCAGCCAAATAAAAAAAGAATCATTGGCTGTCATAACTTTTATCCACAACGTTTTACTGGGTTGGATTATGATTACTTTATCAAATGCTCTGAAAAATATAAAAAATTAGGCTTACGAACGGCTGCATTTGTGAACTCTCATGAAGCTAGCCATGGTCCTCATCCTTATACTGATGGATTATGTACGCTTGAATTCCATCGTGACTTGCCGATCACTCTACAAGCTAAACATTTTATTGCAACAGGTCTGATCGATGACATTATTATCGCCAATGCTTTTGCCTCAGAGGATGAAATAAAAGCACTCAGTCAATTATTGACGAATCAACTTCAGTTTGATGTTGTTTTTTCAGAAGGAACCACAGCGCTTGAAAAAGAGATCGTGCTTGAGCACCAGCATTTTAATCGTGGAGATATCAATAGTTATAGTATTCGATCAACTTTTGTCAAACTGAACTATCAAACGAGTGATCTTCCAGCTAATAATACTGTTGAAACAGTTACTTTAGGTGATGTCACGGTGGGAAATAATAGGTTTGGTCAATATAAAGGAGAGTTAAATATCGTCAAACAAGAAATGCCTAACGGCAAAGGCGAAAAAAATCTGGTTGCTAAAATCAAATCAGATGAACTGTTTTTGATTCCTTATGTTAAGCCGTGGACGAAATTCCAGTTTCGGGAGGCAAATCACGATGAGTAAACTAGCATCACGGCAGATTCATTTGGATTTTCATACGCCAGAACTTCCTTTTGAATTAGGCAAAAACTTTGATAAAAAAAAGTTCCAGCAAACGTTACTTAAAGCAGAAGTTGATTCAGTAACATTGACCGGACGATGTCATCATGGGCATATTTATTATCAAACAGATTTACCAGCCAAGCATCCTCAGATGAAAAAAGATTTCCTGATGGAGCAAGTAGATGCTTGTCACGAAATTGGGCTCAAAGCGCCAATCTATTTAAGTGTTGGCTGGGATGCATACGCAGCTGACCACCATCCAGAATGGTTAGAACGTAAAGTTGACGGTAGTATGTATGGGTTTGAAGACTATGGACAACTGGCTCCCGGCTGGAAAACACTCTGTTTTAATACTCCTTATTTAGGTTATTTAAAAAGACAAATTAAGGATACAATGGATCATTTCAAAGGTAAACTGGACGGATTATTCTTCGATATTGTCTGGCAAGATCCTTGTTGTTGTAATGATTGTATCAAGAAAATGCTAGAGAGTGGTTATAATCCAGAAAACGAGGGTGATCGCGATACTTTTGCAAAAAAAACTGAGCAGTTTTTAAAAGCTGAGATCTATCAAACAATCAGAGCAATAGACGATAATTGTCCGATTTTTTTTAATGAAGGGAATATCATTCCCAGTATTCGTCCTAATCTTGCGGAGTACAGTCATTTAGAAATAGAATCACTACCAAGTGGTGCTTGGGGTTATCAACATTTTCCAACGGTCGTGCGTTATGCTAAGAATTTAGGGAAAGAGTACCTTGGTATGACTGGAAAATTTCATAAGGTGTGGGCTGATTTTGGAAGTTACAAAAATCAAGTTGCTCTGGAATATGAATCCTTTTTAGCACTTGCACATGGGGCCAAATGTTCAATTGGGGATCAAATGTATCCAGATGGAACATTGCAGCAGGCAACATATGAATTGATCGGCAATGTGTACAGTCAAGTAAAACAGTTAGAAATCTACAACGAGGATTCAAAAGCAATAACAGAAATTGCTATTTTACATCCTGGAATCGTTGAAACGTGTGAAGAAAAAGTTGATTTGTCATTAGCTGGAGCAGTGAATATGCTAAATGAAGCCCATTATCAATTTGATATTGTCGATCACAAAATGAACTGGTCTAACTATCAAGTGTTGATACTTCCAGACAAATTGGTATTGACACGTGAATTAACGAACCTGATCCATGATTACTTAGATCAAGGAGGGAAAATTTTAGCTACCCACTACAGCGGTCTAGTTGAGGGTCAACAATTTAGTGAAAGTTGGGGTGTTCACTATCAAGGAGAATATCAATCAGAGCCAATGTATGGTTATTTTGATGCAAACTTCTTTTCTAAACTGCCTCAAGGTGAATTAGTTTTACATGGCAAAGGACTTGTAGTTACCCCTATCACGAGCGTCGTAAAAGGAGTTGTGGCTGCACCACTTGTGGAACGA
Source organism: Enterococcus sp. 12C11_DIV0727 (assembly GCF_002148425.2). Lineage (NCBI taxonomy): Bacteria > Bacillati > Bacillota > Bacilli > Lactobacillales > Enterococcaceae > Enterococcus > Candidatus Enterococcus lemimoniae. The sequence continues at coordinate 3,546,220 of NZ_CP147248.1, forward strand.
AGTTACCAACATTATTATTCTCATTTTCAAGCACCTGTTGGTCAAAAAACAAGTAATCCAGCAGTTACGGTAGCTGCGCAAGTAATCTATTACCCGTTTCCACTTTTTGACATGTATAAAAAACAAGGGGTAAAAGCATACAAAGAGTTGATTTTAGCTGGAATTGATTTTCTTTTAGAGGGAAGAAAACTAGTCAATAGTGACTTACCAACTTCAGCAGATGTAATATTGAACCATCAAGCGATTGAAAAAAGGATTATTTTAAATTTGCTACATTATATTCCAGAACGACGTGCATTAGATTTAGATACAATTGAAGACAAAATTCCATTATATAACCAAACTGTTCAATTGGATGTATCATTGATTGCGTTGAAGTTAGCTTTAAAAGAGTGTATGGTTGAAAGTCTTGTTCAAGTAACAGCTCAAAAGGAGTTGCCATTTGACATGATTGAAGGAAAACTAGTTTTTGATGTATCGAAGATTGATGGATATGAAATAATTGCCTTAACTTACAAATAGAAAGATGTGACAAATATGGATGGATTAGAATTAACAGCTTTTAATATTATCAGTACAGTAGGAACCGCTAAATCAAAAGTGATGGAGAGCATGGACTATGCAAGAAAAGGAAAATTTAAAGAGGCAGAACAGCTGATCAATGAAGCTAATGAATCATTACGAGCTGGAGAAAAGGAGCATTTTACTGTAATCACACAAGAAGCAAAAGAAAAAAATGTTGAACTTACACTGCTTTTTATGCACGCAGAAGATCAGTTGATGACAACTGTTGTGCTTAGAGATGTTGCAAACGAACTTCTAGAAATGAATAAAAATTTTTATGAATTAAAAAATCTAGTGGAAGAGTTAGCAGGAAAATGATGACACTATTAGGTGTAATAGCAGGTGTCTGTACCAGTATTTCATTTATTCCGCAAGCTATCCAGACAATCAAGACGAAACAAACGGAAGGGATTTCCCTAATTACGTACATTATGTTTGTCATAGGTGTGTTTTCATGGGTGATTTATGGGGCTTTAAATGGAGATATTGCCGTTTTACTGACGAATATTGTGACACTTATGCCCTGTTCTATTATTTTGTATTTGAAATTACAAGCAGTGAATGGTGTAAATAAAAAAGAGACTGAACGCAGTTAAATCTGTGTTTTAGTCTTTCTTATTTCTTTAGCATCTACTAACATGGCTTATGTTTAATGGTAGAATGAAAGAGTAGATTAGAAACTGATGAGTAAAATGAATTGGAAGTTTGGCTAAGGCTGAAAAGGAGAGTGACATAATAATGGCATACGAAGAAGATTGGTATATGAGACAATTAAAAATGGTCGTGTTTAATCCTTTTAAGAAAAGTTCAGCAGATCAAGTTATGCCAATGATTATGGTGATGGATGAAGGAACAGGAGAAAATTATTCTGTTCCAATTCAAAGTTATCTATCAGAGCTGATTTTGAAACAAGAAGTGAATCAAGCTGAAAATATCTTGTTTTTAGAATCTAAAAACATGACAAATGAGCAATTTGTGGGTCTTGGTAACTGGTTTTATGACCTCGTGGAGGAGTTATCAGATGAAGAGTTAACAATGGCTAATTTTTCAAGAACAGAAATCGCTCAAGGGAGAGCAGAATTAGCCTGAGCAATAAAAAAAGGTATTTTTGAATTATTTCGTTTTCTTTTGACAATTAGAAAAATATGAACTATGATGAATAAGGATTAAGAACTGAATAATTGTTAGGTGAGGCTCCTATTTGGACACATGCTACTGCCGCGAAAGAATCGAGAGACTCTTAGTTGGTTGAACAGGAATGATCGTGAAGGTCATTCATAACGTAGCTGATAAGAAATTATCTACGCCCTATAGTGCTAAAGCTCAACGATAGAGAAACTTTTATTTAAGTTGCTATTTTAACGCACACTCTATTGTTTAGTGTGCGTTTTGCTGTTTAACACAGATTGCGGAGCAATCTGATGTTAAACAGTACAAGGCGACTGAAAGGAGAGTTGTGACCTTTGTATGAATCACAGCGACTGGCTCCGCCAGAGCTGATGATGGACAGTACTTGGCGACCAAAGGGAGCGAAGTTCCGCAAAAAGAAACAAGCGGTCAGAAGAAAAACAAAAGCCCCATCTAAAAAAATCCATCGTTCCAAAATAAACAAAAAGAGAGGAAGAGCCGTATGGAAGACCCCAGTCATTCGAGAAATAAAATAAATGTCCCCTTCATCTTAGAAACGATGGAATTGAAATAACCTTTCTTTTCTCCTTCTAGATAAGATGAAGTGCAAGGAGGAAAAGAAAATGATGAATAAAAAAATAGTAGATTTAAAAAAAGCTACAAAAGATCAAGAGTTAAAAAAACTAGCAATGTTGTCTGAACGAGAATTAATGATGGAGCTTCGGACTTCAGAAAAAGGTTTATCCGAAGAAGATGCTAAACATCGATTAGAAGAATATGGTCCCAATGAAGTTTCTGCACAAAAACCAACACCAGCAATTATTATGTTTTTAGAAGCATTTAAAGATCCATTTGTTTATGTATTAGCTTTATTGATGGTTGTTTCAGCAGTTACAAAAGATTTTGAAGCAGCCCTTGTGATGGGGATCATGATTTTAGCTAGCGTTATTATTGCTTTTATTCAAGAATATCGCTCTCAAAAAGCAAGTTTGAGTTTAAAAGAACTTATTGAAAATACAACTGCTGTGACACGTGCTGGTCAAATAAAAGAAATTCCGATGGATGAAGTTGTACCAGGAGACATTGTGACTTTGGCGACAGGCGATATGATCCCAGCCGATGCGGTGTTGATTTGGACAAAAGATTTATTTATCAATCAATCGTCATTAACTGGTGAATCAATGCCAGTTGAAAAATTTGTAGATGCAGGGATCGATAAAAATTCCGAATCTGTTGCAGCCTTAGATATGCAAGATTTAGTCTTTATGGGAACGGATGTATTAAGCGGACAAGGAAAAGCGATTATTTTGAAAACAGGACAAAATACTTTCTTTGGCGACATTGCTAAAAATGCAACGACCCAACGTGGAAAAACGTCTTTTGACATCGGCTTGACCAAAGTCAGTAAGTTTTTGCTAAGAATGGTCATGATTCTGTTTCCGATCGTATTTTTGATCAATGGGATCACCAAAGGCGAATGGAGCGAAGCATTTTTCTTTGCAATTGCTGTTGCTGTTGGGTTAACGCCTGAAATGTTGCCAATGATCGTAACCAGTAATTTAGCTAAAGGCGCATTAAGTTTATCTAAGCACAAAGTAATCGTAAAAGAATTACCATCTATTCAAAATTTAGGCAGTATGGATATTCTTTGTACAGACAAAACAGGAACGATCACAGAGGATAGAGTTGTTTTGGTTCAACATCTAGACCCATTAGGTGAAGTCAATGATCAAGTTTTAGATATGGCCTTTTTAAATTCTCATTATCAAACAGGCTGGAAAAACTTAATGGATATCGCTGTAATCAATTTTTATGAAGAAAACGATAATCATAGTCCATATCACTCAGTGACTAAATTAGATGAAATTCCTTTTGATTTTTCTCGTCGTCGTTTAACGGTAGTCGTTAATGCAGATGGTCATCAATTGATGATCACTAAAGGTGCTGTCGAAGAGATGGAAGCTGTTTGTACACATGCTGAAATCAATGGTGAAATCGTCCCCTTAACACCAGAGCTACAAAAAAGAATGCGTGAAGTAAATATCCGAATGAATGAGCAAGGGATGCGTGCTTTAGCTGTTGCTGTAAAAAAAGATGTTCATAGTGAGGCCATTTACAGTGTAGAAGATGAACACGGAATGACGTTGATCGGTTTTATGGGCTTTTTAGACCCGGCAAAAAAATCAGCGATCACCGCAATCAAATCATTGCATGAACATGGCGTTAATGTAAAAGTGTTAACTGGTGATAATGATATTGTTGCCAAGAAAGTCTGCAGTGATGTTGGGATCGAAGTATCACATGTAGTGCTTGGAACAGATATCGATGATATGTCAGATGAACAAATGAAAAAAGAAGTTGAAAAAACGAACTTATTTGCCAAATTAAACCCAATGCAAAAAGCTAGAATCATCGAAACACTTCAAGGGAATGGCCATACAGTTGGCTTTATGGGAGATGGTATCAATGATGCACCAGCACTTCGTAAAGCAGATGTAGGAATTTCGGTTGATACAGCAGCCGATATAACGAAAGACGCTAGCTCAATCATTTTATTGGAAAAGAGTTTGAATGTTTTAGAAGATGGTGTGATCGAAGGTCGAAAAGTCTTTAGCAATATGATGAAATACATTAAAATCACGATCAGTTCTAACTTTGGAAATGTGTTCTCGATTTTGATTGCAAGTGCCTTTTTACCATTCCTACCAATGCTTTCGATTCAATTGTTGATTCAAAATTTGATTTATGATATTGCGCAATTGGCGATTCCTTGGGATAATGTTGATGAGGAAGATTTACTGAAACCTGTGCGTTGGGAAACAAACGGATTGATGAAATTTACTTTGTGCATTGGTCCAGTCAGTAGCATATTTGATATCATGACCTATCTGGTGATGTGGTTTGTTTTCAGCGCAAATACAGTAGGCAGTCAACATTTATTCCAAACTGGTTGGTTTGTAGTCGGTTTAGTTAGCCAAACATTGGTTGTTCAAATGGTCCGGACAAGAAAACTTCCATTTATCCAAAGTATCGCATCACCTGCTGTGATTCTTTCTAGTTTAGGCGCAGTTGGCTTAGGGTTATTGATTGTCTTGACACCAATTAGAGAGGTTTTCGACTTTGTGAAACTTCCAGCTAATTATTGGGGTTGGTTCATTTTGATCATTGTACTATATTTGATCACAGTAGAATTTGCTAAACGACTATATATTCATATCACTAAAGAGTGGATTTAATTTAGAAAAATACTGATTTTATTTTTATAAGTCAGCTGATTTAGGAAATGGAAGACTTCGATTCACTTTTTTAAGAAAAGATTATGAAGTGTAAATAACGAAAAATAGTATTAGGATCAAAGTTGTTATTCGTGAATATTGAAGAAAAATACCTTTTAATTTATTAATATTCGTTTTTTATGGGGCAAAGACAAAATTACTAGAATTTTGTCTTTGCTCATTTTTTTATGGATTAAAAAAGTTTGTACATTTTTTAGCAAACAATTTCTAACTTACAAATTTACTGTAGCATAACAATGAACACAGTGAATATAACAGTTGTTTGTCAAAAGATACGATTGGGAAGGCATTATATAAAACGGTTTCTCATTTGTGATTTTAATCACTAACCTTTGGTACGAAAGGTTTTAGGTATTTTAATGAAATTTAAAGAAATGATAACTTTTTACTTGCTCTTTTATCTGATTAGTGATAATTTGTAAGTGTAGTCGATAAAAAGTAATACAGTTTTTGACGCTGTTTTACTTTTTACGAAAAAAAGAAACGTAACAGAGAGGATTGTGTGACAAAATGGCAAAGGCAAAGAAACAAAAACCTATTGACTTTAAAGCACTTATGGAAAAAGTCGACGCTGATTTCCCAACATTTCAAATTTTAGATAAAGATGGGAAAATCGTAAACAAAGATGCTGTACCAGATTTATCAGATGACGAACTAGTAGAATTAATGACTCGTATGGTTTGGTCACGTGTATTAGACCAACGTTCAACTGCGTTGAACCGTCAAGGCCGTCTAGGCTTCTTCGCACCAACTGCTGGACAAGAAGCAAGTCAATTGGCAAGCCAATTTGCGATGGAAAAAGAAGATTACTTATTACCAGGTTATCGTGATGTACCTCAATTAGTTCAACATGGTTTACCATTAACAGAAGCTTTTCTTTGGTCTCGTGGCCACGTAGCGGGTAACCACTATGCGCCAGAATTAAATGCTCTACCACCACAAATCATCATTGGTGCCCAATACATCCAAGCAGCAGGAGTTGCTTTAGGAATGAAAAAACGCGGCAAGAAAAACGTTGTCTTCACTTATACAGGTGATGGCGGTTCTTCACAAGGTGATTTCTATGAAGCAATCAACTTTGCAGGAGCCTATCATGCAAACGGCGTGTTCATCATCCAAAACAATGGTTTTGCGATTTCAACACCTCGTGAAAAACAAACAGCAGCTAAAACATTAGCACAAAAGGCAGTAGCTGCAGGAATTCCAGGAATCGTCGTTGACGGAATGGATCCACTGGCAGTTTATGCAATTGCTAAAGAAGCTCGTGAATGGTCTGCAAATGGAAATGGTCCTGTTTTAATTGAAACATTAACTTACCGTTATGGTCCACATACATTATCAGGTGATGATCCAACTCGTTACCGTTCAAAAGACATGGATGACGAATGGGTACAAAAAGATCCACTAGTTCGTTTCCGTAAATATCTAGAAGACAAAGGCTTATGGTCTGAAGAAAAAGAAAACGAAGTAATCGAAAAAACGAAAGAAGAAATCAAAGTAGCAATTGCTGAAGCAGATAAAGTTCCAAAACAAAAAGTTTCTGATTTCTTGAAAAACATGTTTGAAGTTCAACCTCAAAATATTAAAGAACAAATTGCATTCTACGAAGCGAAGGAGTCGAAATAATCATGGCACAAAAAACAATGATCCAAGCAATTACAGATGCCTTAGCTCTTGAAATAGAGAAAGACGAAAACGTCTTGGTCTTCGGTGAAGACGTTGGTAAAAATGGCGGAGTTTTCCGTGCAACAGAAGGCTTACAAGAAAAATTTGGCGAAGACCGTGTCTTCGATACTCCTTTAGCAGAATCTGGAATCGGTGGTTTAGCTTTTGGTTTAGCTTTAGAAGGTTATCGTCCAGTTCCTGAAATCCAATTCTTTGGATTCGTATTTGAAGTCTTTGACGAAATTGTAGGTCAAATGGCTCGTACTCGTTACCGTATGGGTGGAACACGTAATATGCCTATTACTGTTCGTGCGCCTTTTGGTGGTGGTGTGCATACACCAGAACTTCACTCAGATAACTTAGAAGGATTGATTGCTCAATCTCCTGGTATCCGTGTCGTTATTCCATCAAATCCATATGATGCAAAAGGACTATTGATTTCTGCAATCAGAAGCAATGACCCTGTTGTCTATCTAGAGCACATGAAACTATACCGTTCTTTCCGTGAGGAAGTGCCGGATGAAGCGTACGAAGTGCCTTTAGATAAAGCAGCAGTAACCCGTGAAGGTACAGACGTTTCTATCATTACTTACGGTGCAATGGTTCGTGAAGCAATCAAAGCAGCTGACAACTTAGCGAAAGATAATATTTCTGTTGAAATCATTGACTTACGTACTGTCGCTCCTTTAGATGTTGAAACAATCATTAAATCAGTTGAAAAAACTGGTCGTGTAGTAGTGGTTCAAGAAGCACAAAAACAAGCTGGTGTTGGTGCTATGGTTGTTTCTGAAATTTCTGAACGTGCAGTATTATCCTTAGAAGCGCCAATTGGCCGCGTATCTGCTCCAGATACGATCTTCCCATTTGGACAAGCAGAAAACATTTGGTTGCCAAATGCTAAAGATATCGAAGCGAAAGCTAGAGAAATCGCAGAATTTTAATTAGAAACTAAACCAATTTGCTTTAAAAACATACTCTGATTTTCACGTGATATTTTTTATCACGTGGAAATTTAGCGCTGTTGTTTTCTGCAAATAACTAGTTAGACAGATACGATAAAGGAAGGGAAGGCTTAAAAAATGGCTTATCAATTTAAATTACCAGATATTGGTGAAGGTATTGCAGAAGGCGAAATCGTAAAATGGTTCGTTAAAGCAGGAGATACCATCAATGAAGATGATACATTATTAGAAGTTCAAAACGATAAATCTGTAGAAGAGATTCCATCTCCAGTTACAGGAACAGTTAAAGCAATCGTAGTACCAGAAGGCACAGTTGCAAATGTTGGAGATGTATTGATCGAAATTGATGCACCTGGACATCCTGAAAATGACGCTGCACCAGCAGCTCCAGCTCAAGAACAAACACCTGCGCAACCAGCAGCGACTCCAGAAGCGCCAGCAGCTGACAACGGCGGCGGTGTATTCCAATTTAAATTGCCAGATATCGGTGAAGGTATTGCAGAAGGCGAAATCGTAAAATGGTTCGTTAAATCAGGCGATACAATCAACGAAGATGATACATTATTGGAAGTTCAAAACGATAAATCTGTTGAAGAAATTCCTTCACCAGTTACAGGAACTGTTAAAAACATTGTTGTTCCAGAAGGTACAGTAGCAAATGTTGGAGATGTATTGATTGAAATCGATGCACCTGGACATAATTCTGCACCAAGTGCAGCAGCACCAGCAGCAAGTGCACCTGCCCAAACAGAACAAGCAGCACCAGCACCAGCAGCCTCAACAGGTGTTGTAGCAGCGGCTGATCCAAACAAACGTGTGTTAGCTATGCCATCAGTACGTCAATTTGCTCGTGAAAAAGATGTAGATATCACACAAGTTGCACCAACTGGAAAAGGTGGACGTGTCACAAAAGCGGACATCGAAGCGTTTATCTCAGGTGGTGGACAAGCAGCAGCACCAGCACAAGCTGAACAAACTGCGGCAACTCCAGCAGCAACTGAAACAGCAGCACCAAAAGCACCAGCTAAACCATTTGTTTCTGACTTAGGTGAAGCTGAAACACGCGAAAAAATGACACCAACTCGTAAAGCAATTGCTAAAGCGATGGTTAACAGTAAACATACTGCACCGCACGTTACACTGCATGACGAAGTTGAAGTATCTAAATTATGGGATCACCGTAAGAAATTTAAAGATGTTGCAGCAGCTAACGGTACGAAATTAACATTCTTACCATATGTTGTGAAAGCATTGACTGCAACGGTTCAAAAATTCCCAATCTTGAATGCATCAATTGATGATGCAGCACAAGAAATCGTTTATAAAAACTACTATAACATTGGTATTGCAACAGACACTGATCATGGTTTATATGTACCAAATGTTAAAAATGCGAACACTAAGAGCATGTTTGCAATCGCTGATGAAATCAACGAAAAAGCAGCTCTTGCAATCGATGGTAAACTAACTGCTGCGGATATGCGTGACGGTTCTATCACAATCAGTAATATCGGTTCAGTTGGCGGCGGCTGGTTCACACCAGTTATCAACTACCCTGAAGTAGCCATTTTAGGTGTAGGTACAATTGCAACTCAACCAGTTGTAAATGCAGACGGGGAAATCGTTGTTGGACGTGTCATGAAACTTTCAATGAGTTTTGACCACCGTATCGTTGATGGCGCAACTGCTCAAAAAGCAATGAACAACATCAAGCGTTTATTAGCTGATCCAGAATTATTATTAATGGAAGGATGATTATCACATGGTAGTAGGAGATTTCGCCATTGAATTAGATACAGTCGTAATTGGTTCAGGCCCTGGAGGATATGTTGCAGCGATTCGTGCTGCTGAAATGGGTCAAAAAGTTGCGATCATTGAACGTGAGTTTATCGGCGGTGTATGTTTAAACGTTGGATGTATTCCTTCTAAAGCATTGATCGCAGCGGGACATCACTATCAAGAATCACTAGATTCAACTATGTTTGGTGTAACAGCTAAAGACGTTGAGTTAGATTTTACAAAGACACAAGAATGGAAAGACAACAAAGTTGTTAATACTTTGACAAGCGGTGTTGGTTTCCTTCTTAAAAAACATAAAATCGAAATTATTGAAGGAGAAGCTTTCTTCGTTGATGAAAACACATTACGTGTGATCCATCCAGATTCAGCGCAAACTTACTCATTCAATAATGCAATCGTGGCAACAGGTTCTCGCCCAATCGAAATCCCAGGATTTAAATTTGGCGGACGTGTCTTAGATTCTACTGGTGGTTTGAACTTGAAAGAAGTACCTAAGAAATTTGTGATCATCGGTGGCGGTGTTATCGGTGCAGAATTAGGTGGCGCATATGCGAACCTTGGTTCTGAAGTAACGATTTTAGAAGGTAGTCCTTCAATTTTACCAACATACGAAAAAGATATGGTTAAACTAGTTACAGATGATTTCAAGAAGAAAAATGTAACAGTTGTAACGAAAGCAATGGCTAAAGAAGCCATCGACAATGGTGACAGCGTAACAGTTAAATATGAAGTAGACGGTAAAGAAGAATCAGTCACTGCTGACTACGTAATGGTAACTGTTGGACGTCGTCCAAACACGGATGATCTTGGTTTAGAACAAGCGGGTGTTGAAGTTGGCGAACGTGGTTTAGTTAAAGTGGACAAACAAGGTAGAACAAATGTATCAAATATCTTTGCTATCGGTGATATCGTACCAGGCGCGGCGCTTGCGCATAAAGCAAGCTACGAAGCGAAAATTGCTGCTGAAGCAATTTCTGGTAAAAAAGTAGAAGTGGACTACAAAGCAATGCCTGCTGTAGCCTTCACTGATCCTGAACTAGCAAGTGTTGGTATGACAATCGCTGAAGCCAAAGAAGCGGGCTTAGAAGCAACAGCTTATAAATTCCCATTCGCTGGTAACGGCCGTGCTATTTCTTTAGGTAAAACTGAAGGATTCGTACGTTTGGTAACAACAAACGAAGACAATGTGATTATCGGAGCACAAATCGGCGGAGTTGGCGCAAGTGATATGATTTCTGAATTATCATTAGCGGTTGAATCTGGTATGAATGCTGAAGATATCGCATTAACGATCCATCCACACCCATCTTTAGGGGAAATTACTATGGATGCTTCTGAATTGGCTTTAGGTTTGCCAATTCATATTTAAATAGCATATTTGTCACACAAAGAAAGACCGAGCTGGCCAAGCTCGGTCTTTTGTTTTTGTTTAATTTATGTTCATTCTTTTTCTGGATGTTGAAAATCTAAGGTAATAGCCATTGGCAGATAACATATAGATGATAGGGAGGTATTGAATCAAATATCTAGATCTACCGCCTTCAAATAAAAGTAGGTATAAAAATGCACCTAAAATAGTTAATTTAAATATAGCTAATAAAGCATCAAAATCATCATCTTTATACTTTTTTCTTGTAATGAACAACAGACCAACCAAGGTAATAATCCACATTAAATGCATAAAGAAACGGACTGTTTTAACTTTTTCACCTTGTTGATAGTAAGTATCCCGTAAAAATGTTTGTATAGAATCGGTTGACTGTACATATACTTGAGGACCACCATCTCTACCCCAGCCGAAATCACCGCGATCAGTATTGTTTGCATGTTTTTTCATTAGAAATTTTGTATAACCTGTAAAACCATAATTTTTAAGTCGTTCTACGATTTTAGCATTTGCATAGTTGATTTTCTCTTCTTTTGTAGGGATCGATAGGATAGCCTGTGTATCTTCTTCACTGAATCCCCCTGAGCCAGTTAATCCCATCATTACAAAATGTTGCCATGGTTTGGCTTGATCCTTATCAAGAACAATAAGTTTTTGGTGATCTTCGAATAGATGAAAAAGTTTTACTGTTCCAGCCAAAGGTAGACAAAAAAGTAAAATAATGAGAATCAATTTTTTTAGTTCTATCTTTTTAGAAGTCGTCATTAAGATCAATAGTTTGATAAGTATATATGCAACTAGAAAAACAATAGAAGAAGGTTTCAATAGATAAGCAATAGCAATAGAAGTGCCTAAAATAACGATTAAAGCCAAGTTGTTATTTTTTTGAGCTAATGAATAAAGCCAAAAAATAAAGCCAATGACTGGCAACATGATCGTATCTGTATAAATGACTAGAATCCATGGAGATAAAGCTAATGGGATAAACGCTAAGTAAAAGGAGAGATAGGCAATTTGCTTATTGAATAGATTTTTTGCTGCTAAAAAGATAAAAATGAAACCAATATCCATAAAAATCGTATTCACTAGTTGCCAGTACATCCAAGAATAACCTAAAGAGTGATGGAAAAAATTACCTATTTGACTTATAAAATACATTAAGAAGAAAAATAGACTATTATTCGGGTTTTTTGATAAATAAATACTAGCAATGGAGTCTGGCGAATTTTTAATCAATTCAGAAACACTAGCGTGAATCCCATCTACATCCCAACCGATCGGCACGTGAATGTAGTATAAGAGAATAACTTGTAGAATAAGAGTTAAAAAGAATAACAAACGGGTAATTAAGGCTATATTCTTTTTAAAAAAGTCTAAACACATCGATATTTTTTTTAAAGTATACAAACGAGTGTTTTCTGAATACAATGCGATACAAATAATAAAAACTAGGAATAATAATAAGATCCAAATTTTATCATTAATAGTTGAGATATCCAACAAACTACTTCTAAGTGCACCGTAAAGTGTGTATAAAATTGATAAAAGAAATACATAGTTTAAGAGCGAGAATAGTGTTTTTTTCATTTTAAATCTCCTGAAGGTTGAAATTATTTTTTATATTGTTTATAGAGTGGTGGAGTCTAATTGTTACAGTTCTTTCTACTTAACATTATAGAACAATAAACATGGTTAGGGAATATTTGATATAAAAAAATACTGAGAAAGTAAAAAGATTCTTTTACTTTTTCAGTGTTTAATTTTATTTAATACTATTTTTATTTTAGTGATGAAGCTCTTCGCCATCTTGTTCATCAATTCTATGAACCATCTCGAGCAATCCGCCGTTCCCTTCATCTAAAATTCGTTTTACTCGAGAAATAGTCGTGGTACTGCTACCAGTTGCTTCAGCGATGTCAGTATAGGTTTTATTTAGTAATAGTAGCTTTGCGATTTCAAACCGTTGAATCATAGAATCAAGTTCTTTTAATGTCATCAAGTCGTCAAAGTAATTGTAACAATCTTCCAATGTTTCTAAAGCTAATAGAGAACGGAAAAACTCATCGCCGTGGCCGTCTTGTATCTTGTCGATTTTCATAAGTTCCTCCTAATTTAAAAGCGAAGCGGACTCGTTTAGGCTTGACAGGAAAATAGGAAAAATTGATTGAGACGTTTTTTTGTCTCACGCCATTTTTATCTTTTTACCGAAAGGCTAGTCCGTGTAGCTAGATAACAGGTTTGTCAAACTCTGGTTAAAAATAACAGACTAATTTACACAAATAAATAAAAATACCCCCGTATTTCAATAGTAATTGCGCGCAATCATTTTCTTATTATAAAACTTTTTTCTATTTTGTCCAGTAAATTGAATAGCCTTAAGAGAAAGATGACATAAAAAGAGTGAAGTAAAACGAAAAGTTCGTTTTACTTCACTCTTTTAAAAATAAGCTCTTTTACTTAGAAATCAATTTTACTAAAGTATATTTTTTTTTCCCTTTTCTAACAATGATGAATTTCCCATCAAAGCTGTGATCTGAGGTTACAACAAAGTCTAATTCTTTGATACGGTCACCATTGATTGAAATTGCGCCATTTGTAATATCTTCTCTAGCTTGGCGTTTTGAAGGCTCAATGCCTAATTCAATCAACCAATCTACAAGGTTTTGATCAAGCGTTTCTGTTTCAACAGTTGGCATGTTTTTAAAGCCTTCTTCAATTTGTTTTGACGTTAGATTTTTTACATTACCAGAAAACAATGCTTCTGAAATCGCTAATGCGTCATTTAAGTCCGCTTCACTATGCACAAATTTAGTCATTTCAGCAGCTAATATGCGCTGTGCTTCACGTAAATGTGGTTCAGTTTCTACTTTGACTTCAAGTGCATCGATTTCTTCTTTTGTTAAGAAGGTAAAGAATTTCAAGTATTTGATTACGTCACGATCATCTTGGTTTACCCAGAATTGGTAGAACTCGTAAGGAGTTGTTTTTTCTGGATCAAGCCAAACGGCACCACCAGCAGTTTTACCAAATTTTGTGCCATCTGCTTTTAACATCAATGGAATCGTTAAACCAAAGGCTTTGGCATCTGCGCCTTCCTTTTTTCGAATCAAATCCAGACCAGCTGTGATATTCCCCCATTGGTCAGCACCACCAATTTGCATGCGGACGTTGTTATTTTGGAATAGGTGTAAAAAGTCCATTGATTGTAGGATTTGGTACGTGAATTCTGTAAATGAAATTCCCGTTTCCAAACGACTCGCTACGATATCTTTTGCAAGCATGGTGTTGATGTTAAAGAATTTACCAAAGTCTCTTAGGAAATCTAATAGAGTAAGACTATGTGTCCAATCGTAGTTGTTGACCAGCGTCAATGTGTTGTCAGTGTCGACTGCAAATAATTTTTCCATTTGACGTGTTAAAGAGTCAACGTTATGTTGAACTGTTTCCATTGTTTGTAACTGACGTTCTGTTGTTCTTCCACTTGGGTCTCCAATCGTTCCAGTTGCGCCACCGATCAAAATAAATGGATGGTGTCCAAATGCTTGGAATCTTTTTAGCATCATAAAAGGAATCAAATGCCCAATATGCATGCTATCTCCTGTAGGATCCACACCGCAATATAGTGAAATGCTCTCGGTTTCAACGTATGCGCGTAAACCTTCGCTATCTGTTTGTTGGTTGATGGCGCCACGCCATTCTAATTCATCAATAATGTTTGTCATGTTTCTTCTTCCTTTCCTAAATAAAATAAAAAACGCCCCATAGGCTATTAGCCTATGGGACGAACTCCGCCGTGTTACCACCCAAATTGTATATGAATTTATCATATACCTCTCAAATCTGTATCGTAGATAGACGCCTACTTACGGTAGGAAACTAAAAGTGTAATTCACAAAAAATGTATATGTCAACTCTCACTAAATGTTGACTCTCTGAAATAGGGACATTCTTGCTACTTCGCTTTATTAAAGTTTGATATGTTATTTTGTAGCAATTCTACGACAAATAAGCCAACTTGTCAAATACTTCTTTTTTTCGATTATTATTTTTGAATGAGGGGATTCTCATACAAACGGTTCTCTCTTTAATCTAGGTTTATTGAAAGTGGCAAGAGTGAAATGGAATTTCTGACAATTACGAACGAGCTTTTTACAAAAAGCTTTTTTATGCTATTTTTTTCACATAATTACTTTAACGCAGTAAAGCGTCGACGCGCTAGATAGAGTAGAAAAATGTTAAATAATGGGCTTTTTTTTTAATTCTACTCTTTTTGACTTGAAGGTAAATCGTACCTATACTTTGGGAGTGATTTCACATGTGGGAAACAAAAAATAAATTAAATCAGGAGGTCAATAGAAACATGAATAAGAAATTATCATTATTTGGATTAATCGGAATTACCATGGCCTTTTTCGGAACGGTTCGTAGTGTTCCAACGTTAGCATCGACAGGATGGGCACAAATATTTTATATGTTGATTGCAGCTTGTTGTTTTGCTTTACCAATTGCGTTGATTTCAGCTGAATTATCAACTGGTTGGCCAGAAGAAGGCGGACCACAAGTTTGGGTGCGTAATGCTTTTGGTGAAAAATGGGGTTTTGTTACGTCATGGTTATTATGGGTACAAATGTTTTTCGGAATGGTAATGGTAGCATCAACTGTTGGTGTATTACTTGGTTATGTAATCAACCGTCCCGATCTTGGACACAATAACTTATTTATTTTCATTATGATATTGATTTCATATTGGGGTATTACATTACTTAATTTGAAATTTGACATGGTTAAAATTGCTGGTGACTGGGGTGCTGTGATCGGTGTCTATATTCCTTTTGTTGCACTAGTTATTTTAGGGATGATGTACATGGCAAAACATGGGATCAACCAAGATAGTTATTTAGGTCATTTTGAAGCAAGCAAGTTATTACCAGATTTTAGTGACTTAGGTAGCTTACCAACCTTGACAGGGATCATCTTCATTTTTGCCGGAGTAGAAATTTCTTCTGTTCACGCCAATAATATTGATAATCCAAAACGGAATTATCCAATCGCGGTTATTGCATCTGTTTTACTATTAGTGGTCTTCAACTTAGCGGCTGGCTTAAGTGTAGCAGATAGCGTACCAGCTGGAAAAATGGAATTAGCAAATATTACACAACCATTTGTAATCATGACGCAAGATCTTGGAATTCCAGCGATTTTCAATAACATTATTTCTTTGATGATTTTAATCGGTGTACTTGTTCAATTAAGTGCTTGGGTTTTAGGACCAAGTAAATCAATGATCAAAGTTGCAGAAGAAGGGAATTTACCACCATTCTTCCAAAAACGTAATGCAAAAGGTATTCCAATCGTTTTTGTGATGATCCAAGCAATCGTTATTTCACTTGTTTCATTCTTGTACGTAGTAGTACCAGATATTAGTGCAGCGTTCTTGATTATTACAATTACAACAACAATTTTATATTGCGTAGTCTATCTATTGATTTCACTTTCAGCTATTAAATTGCGTTACAGCATGCCGAATGTTGAACGTCCATTTAGATTAGGCAGCAAAGGAAATGGGTTAATGTGGTTTGTTTCAGTCTTAGCTATCGTCAGTGTGATTGTTACGATCTTAGTCAGCTTGATTCCACCAACCTCTGTTCCTCAAAGTGGACATGTAGCATATGTGATTTATCAAGTAGCAGCAACTGTGATCATGATTGGTATTGCGTTGATCATTTATAAAAACAAAAAACCAGAATGGAAGAAACTCGATAAATAAGAGACGAGCATAAACATAAATTTTTTAGTATGACAAATTATGAAAATATTGGAGGAAATTATCGTGAAAAATTTCAATACTGACGATACGAATTTAAAAGCATTATTTATAGGTGACAAAGGTGAAAACGTTGATTTATTCAAAGAATTATTAAATAAAATGCTCGATGAGCATGTAGGCTGGAGACAAAATTATATGCCACAAGATTTACCAGTTATTACACCGCAAGATAGAAGTTCTAAAAGTTTCCAAGAAACGGCCGACAATATGAGAAGTGTTTTCAATGTGTTGTCTTCACGTTTAAGAACAGAATCTCTTCCTTGGCACTCAGCAGGCCGTTTCTGGGGCCATATGAACGCTGAAACATTAATGCCATCAATTATTGCTTATACAACAGCAATGCTTTGGAACGGCAATAACGTGGCTTATGAATCATCACCAGCAACATCACAAATGGAAGAAGAAGTTGGCTTAGAATTTGCTACATTGATGAGCTATAAAAATGGTTGGGGTCACATCGCAGCAGATGGTTCAATCGCTAACTTAGAAGGTCTATGGTATGCCCGCAATATGAAATCTTTACCATTCGCTATCAAAGCAGTTGTACCAGAAATGGTTGCAGGTAAAACAGATTGGGAATTATTAAATATGTCTACAACAGAAGTGCTAGATATTTTAGATCAAGTGCAAGACCAATTTGATGAAATCAAAGCGCAATCTGCTCGTAGTGGTAAAAACTTAGATAAATTAGGTAAATGGATCGTACCACAAACAAAACATTATTCATGGTTAAAAGCAGCAGATATTATCGGAATTGGGTTAGATCAAGTGATTGCTGGGGAAGTCAACAGTGAATATCGCATGGATATTGATAAATTAGAAGCCCAAATCCGTGATTTAGCAGCACAAGGAATTCCTACACTTGGTGTAGTTGGGGTTGTCGGCTCAACAGAAGAAGGTCAAGTTGACCGTATCGATCAAATCATTGCATTACGTGAAAAACTAGCGAAAGAAGGCATTTATTTCTACGTACATGTGGATGCTGCCTATGGTGGTTATGGTCGCTCAATCTTCTTAGATGAAAATGACCAGTTTATCGAATGGGATAATATTGAAGAAGTTTATGTAAAACATAACATCTTCCAAGAAAAAAATGATTGGTTAACAAGAGAAGTTTATGAATCATTTAAAGCAATCGAACAAGCTGAATCAGTAACGATCGATCCACACAAAATGGGTTACATCCCTTATTCAGCTGGTGGTGTCGTGATCAAAGATATCCGCATGCGTGACGTGATTTCTTACTTTGCAACATACGTATTTGAAAAAGGTGCAGATATTCCTGCATTACTAGGAGCTTATATTCTTGAAGGGTCTAAAGCTGGTGCAACTGCAGCTGCTGTTTGGACTGCTCATAAAGTATTGCCACTAAACGTAACTGGTTATGGTAAATTGATGGGCGCAAGTATTGAAGGAGCTTATCACTTCTATCATTTCATCGATGGCTTAGAATTTAAAGTCAGTGACAAAACAATCGAAATCCATGCTTTAACAAAACCAGATTTTAACATGGTCGATTATGTATTCAATGAAAAAGGCAATACAGATCTTGTGAAAATGAATAAATTGAATCATGATTTCTATGACTATGCTTCTTATGCAAAAGGCGGATTATATAACAATGAATTCATCACATCACATACCGATTTTGCTATCGAAGAATATGGTCACAGCCCATTTGAATTTGTTAACAGCCTTGGTTTCTCTCGTGCTGAATGGGAACGTGCTGATAAAGTAACGATTTTACGTGCAGCTGGTATGTCACCATACATGAATGACAAAGAAGTCTTTGATGACTATGCAGCAAAAATCAAAACAGCGATCCAAGAAAAATTAGAAGCGATCTACGCTGAGCAATAGAGTTGAATACTGTGGGTGCGGTAAGGCGATAAAACAGCTTTACCGCAGCTGCAGCTTTTCTACAAAAAAATAAATAAGAGGGAATGGTTGGGCACGGGCTCCTAGTTGCCAACTCTCTATAAAAATGTGAGGAACATGTATGAAAAAATATCAAGTAAATTTTAATGAAGCAGTTTTCTTATTAATAACATTATTGTTGATGATCGGTACAAGTATTATTGGCTTTGGCATTCCTGCTCATGTCGCTATATTGCTTGCGATTGGCTATTTGCTTTTGTTTGCGATGTATAAAAAGTTTTCTTGGGAGTTTGTTCATGATGCTTTGATTGAGGGGGTTACTTCTGGCATCATTCCTATGCTGGTCTTTATTTTGATTGGTGCTTTGATTAGTGTATGGATCTCCGTTGGAACGATTCCAACGATCATGGTTTTAGGTTTTTCTTTCTTATCGGTGAAGTTTTTTTTGCCGACTGTTTTTATTGTTTGCGGGATTGTAGGTGGTGCTGTAGGTAGCTCATTTACCACGATATCGACGATCGGAATTGCCTTTTTAGGAATGGGTAGTTTGATTGAGGTCGATCCAGCATTGACAACAGGTGCCATTGTTTCTGGGGCTTTCTTAGGGAATTCAATTTCACCACTTTCAGACACAGTAAACTTAGCTGCAGCAATTTCAGAAGTCGATTTATTTGAACATTTGAAAAATACATATAAAACAGCGATTCCTGCAGCGATCCTTTCCTTTGGTTATTTTTTGGTCATGGGGTTGCGCTATGATGGTGCTTTGGACAGTACAGGTATTCATGAAATTGTTAATACGTTAAATGCTAATTTTTCGATTTGGTTTGTTGAGCTAATTCCTTTAGCGATCTTGTTCATTTGTGCTTGGAAAAAAAATTCCAGCAATTCCGACCTTGTTATTGAGTATTTGTGCCTCACTTATTTTACTGTTCTTTACAACGAATCATTTTTCGTTTGTTGAAACAGCTGATATTATCCAAAATGGTTTTGTTGCTCATACAGGAAATGCACAAGTGGATGAACTGCTTTCTAGAGTCGGTATTCAAAGTATGATGTGGTCAGTTTCACTGATTATTTTAGCTTTAGCTCTAGGTGGCTTATTAGTAAAAATGGAAATTATCGAGTGCTTACTACAGCGCTTTGAAACAGTGATCAATTCCCGTCAAAAATTGATTTTTATTACGATGATGAGTTCGATTGGTATCAATGTGTTGATCGGTGAACAATATCTTTCAATCATTTTACCTGGAAAATCATTCATCAATAAATTTAAAGAAAAAAAAGTTCCGTTAACAATGTTATCTAGGAGCTTGAACGATGCAGGTTCAGTTGTCAATCCGTTGATCCCTTGGGGTGTGAGTGGGGTATTTATTTCAGGAACCTTAGGTATCGCCACAATCAATTATTTACCTTATGCGGTATTTTGTTACGCTTTACCATTAGTGTCATTTTTTATTACGATTATGAGTAAAAAGAAAACTGAAAAATAATAAATCAAACAATACAACCTACTCTGAAAAAGGAATTAGGTTGTATTTTTTTTATTTATTCGCCGAACGTTTTAAGTTCTTCACTATACAATAAATCATCGATTTCCGTGATAGTTAAATGATGAGTGATACCATAGATCACGACTGCATCCCAAGGGTGTTTAGGATAAAGTTGGGCATACCCAGTTTTTTTCATCAACTCATTGGTTTCTTCTAAAAGTAAGTCCAAACCGATGGCTAGAGCAATTACTTTTTCCCTTGAGGGATTTCGTTTTCCATCAAAATATTGATACCCAGTTGCTTCAGTGATTCCGGCTTTTTTTAGTACAGTGCTTTTGGTTATTTTCTTATTAAGCAGCCAAGTATTTAGATAGTCTTTTAGCATTTGGTCGATCGTGTGGTCCCGAGTTTCAGAAAGGGCGGTTTGAAAATTTTCGGCTTTTTTTAATGAATGAAGTAATGTATCCGTATCTTTTTCTTGCATAGTAAAATCTCCCATATTTACAATATCATATTGCTATTATACATTGATTTTAGCAAAGTGAGCACGTATTTCTTTAGTTTATTTGCTATAATAAAAAAAGTAAACCAAAAAATGGAGTGTAATAATGGGAAATGTAAATAATCTAAAGCAATTTTCTTATAAAGAAATTGAACCATTAACAGATCAAATCAATGGACCGATTCTTGTTAGAGAAAACGATACGAAAGAATTTTTTGTCAAAAAATGTTACCCGCTTTATTTGCAGGATAATTTGATGACACTTCAAAAAATTAAACAAAGTAATTTACCTCGAATTCAAGAAGTTGTGAGCGAGTATGGGCAACTTTATTTATACGAAGAATTTATTCACGGGAAAACATTGTCAGAAATCATTAAAACGTCCGAAACGTTGGAGACTAAAATGATTTTGAAACTAACGCTGGATTTATTAGAGGCTCTGATTGCTCTTCACAGAGAAGGGTTAGTTCATCGTGATGTGAAACCTGGAAACATTATGCTGACGAATGATGGTGTGTTAAAATTGATCGATTTTGATGCGGTGAGGGTATTTGAAGAGGAGAAAGAAACGGACACGGTGCAGTTGGGAACAATCGGTTTTGCCTCACCGGAACAGTTTGGCTTTGCGCAAACAGATGCCAGAAGTGATCTCTATGCGGTAGGAGTCGTGATCAATGTTTGTTCGATCAAAGAGTATCCTAAAAATCAACTGAGCTACGATCCGTTTTTACATGATATTATTGTGAAAGCCACAAAATTGGACCCTAAAAATCGCTATCAGTCAGCAATGGAAATGCAAGCAGAGGTTAAAGAAAAATGGAATCAGTTAAACCTAGCTCAACAGCAGACAGTTGAACCAGATGGAATTTCTAAAAGGGTCATTGATGATAGTGAACAGCAACATGTAACGACGCCAATCCGTTCGTTTTTAAGCAAATATGTACCGGGATTTCGGACCGGCCAGCCATGGAAGATGACATTGGCAATTATTTATTATGTGTTTGTATTGATTGGATTACCAGGAACTATCTACGAAGGCAGAACAATGAGTGAAAAGCTGTTATTAGGTCTAGACGGCAGTATTCTTTTCATTTTACCTGTGCTGTTATTTACGAACTTTCTAAACTTTCATGAAAAAATTCCCTTGCTGAACGCTAAAAAAAATATCCTGCGTGGAATTGGATATAGTTTGTTGGTTCTTAGTTGGTTGGTCTATTATGGTTTATTTTTATTTGTTACCAACGGAGGCGTTAGAAAGTAATTGAATAGTTATTTCATTAAAATTATGCAAAATGCATAAGATTCTCCTTTAGCATTTTAGTATGATTAACATGTATCAGCGGACTAAATAACAAAGGAGACAAAAAAATGAGCATGAAGAAAATTGTTTTGATTGGGGTCGGCATTTTAGTAGTAGGCGGTATTCTAGCAAATATGGGTTCTGATTCTAAAGAAGAAGGAAGCACCAAAAAAGAAGCGACTACAAGTAACGTAACAAAACCTAAAAAAGGGACGACCACAAGTAAAGTACTAGAAAAACAAGAAGAAGCTCCAGCTGAAACTGATGCAGGTGATTTAGGTGATTATCATGTTGTGATTAAAGAATTGACCTTTGCAAAAGATTACGATGGAGCAGATGTTGCGGTGATTGATTATGAGTTTACAAATAACAGCGATAAAAATGCGATGTTTGTATCATCGATCACAACAAAAGCTTTTCAAAATGGGATTGCTTTAGAAACGGCTATTATGATGGAATCAGGGTATGTGGATTCCTTGACTGAAATCCAACCAGGAGCGACATTGAATTTAAAGGTTCCTTATAAATTAGCAGATATGACCGCACCGGTATCCGTTGAGGCAACCAAATTATTTAGTAACAAAGTGAAATTAACAAAAGAGTTTATTTTACAGTAAATTGGGGATGTAAAAGGGTTGAAAAAGGTGGTTTAGCTAGCTTTTCTTTCAGAGAAAATAACTAGCTTTTCGCTTCAAAAGAGGCAAAGGAATGAAGTACCATTCCTTATATATGGCTAGGTATTGGTGTTAGTAGAACAGGTAGCAGTTAAGATATCGTTATTTGGTCCGAAATCAAGTAGTCTTTGCTACCTGACTGATTTTCCAAATACGAGAATAGCCGCAACCACAAAAAAGTGAACGCTTGGAGTAACATCCAAACGTTCACTTTTTTTTATTCTGTTGGTGGAACAGAGCTC